>PWGO01000014.1 GCA_003554525.1 Syntrophomonadaceae bacterium
CCTCCTTTACCAGGCTGGCCAGCAGTGAACCTCTAACAATAAGGCCTTTTAGTCTGTTTCCTTCGTCCACTACTGCTACTGGGATATTAGTGTTCGCGGCAACTTCAAACAGTTCATTTAAAGTAGTATCCGGCAGAACAGTTGGAACATCTGAGTTATAAATGTTTGAAAGGTCGGTTTCACCTTTTTCTGCAGCCTGTTTGGCTTCTTCTGCAGATAGATAACCCTTCAGCCTGTGGTCCCGGTCTACAACAAAAATCCCGGATATTCCTTCTTCACTCATTTTCCTCAAGGCTACCCGGGGTCCGTCTTTAAGATAAGCTACGACTTTGGCGTTAATCATGACGCCTTCTGCCGTAAGAACTTTGGACATATCTACATCTTCCACGAACTTGGCCACGTAATCGTTTGCCGGCTGGGTCAGGATATTTTCAGGAGTATCAATTTGTACAATTATTCCGTCCTTCATAATAGCCACCCTGTCGCCCAGCTTGAGTGCTTCGTCCAGGTCGTGGGTAATGAAAACAATGGTTTTGCCCACCTTGTTTTGTAATTCCAACAGCTCGTCCTGCATTTCCCTTCTTATTAAAGGATCCAGTGCGCTAAAAGCTTCGTCCATAAACAAAATTTCCGGGTCTACCGCCAGGCAGCGGGCCAAACCAACTCTTTGCTGCATGCCCCCGCTTAGCTGGTCGGGATACCTGTTTTCCCAGCCTCCAAGGCCTACCAGTTCCAATGCATCCTTGCCTCTTTTGTTCCTTTCCTCTTTATCTAAATGTTGAATTTCCAGGCCAAACGCAGCATTTTCCAGGACGGTGCGGTGCGGAAATAAAGCAAAACGCTGAAAAACCATGGCCTGCTTGTGGCGTCGAAAATTGCGGAGTTCTTTTTCACCCATCTCGGTAATATCCTCATCCCCGATGGTAACCTTGCCCCTGGTAGGTTCAATAAGCCGGTTCAGGCACCTTATGAGAGTAGATTTACCGCTACCCGAAAGGCCCATAACCACGAATATTTCTCCTTTTTCAACCACAAAGCTTGCGTTGTTGACGCCTACCGCCTGTCCGGTTTGTTTAAAAACTTCATCTTTGGAGTAACCCTGTTCCAGCAGCTCAAATGCTTTCTTGGGGTTACTGCCGAATAGCTTGTAGAGGTTTTGTACTTCAATCCTGGCCATAATATCCCCCAAATCTTTTATTTCCCTGAAAAAGCGGAGAACAGTACATTCCCACTACTTAATATTACCTCCAGTAAACGTTAAAGTCAAATATCTTTAATTACACCACAAGCTAGAATAATTAAATTAAACCAAGCTACTGAAGTATTTTTCTACTGTAAAGGAATTCAGAAGTATTGAGGAGAAAAAGTTAGGGATCGAATGAAAACGAAAGCCTGTAAAAGTTTTTATATATTTTAGCCGGTTCAAGCTGTAAAATTAAAAACTAATTTTTAACTGCTAAGCCTGGTGATATAGCTGGCATGCTTTTTCCATGGTCCGGTATAATTTTTGAGCCAGTTCAGCTATGTCGTCTCCCGCCCCCAGGGTTACAGCCAGGTCCCCCGGTTCCAGTATGTCCAGGAGTTTTTCAATTATAGCCTCGTGGTCATAGGGTACTACAGTGACTTTTTTCCCGGTATTTTTTTCAATGCTTTCTGACAGTGCTTCCGTAGTTATTCCGGGTATAGGGCTTTCCCCGAAACCAAATATTTCTGACATTACCAGTACATCGGCATCGGTAAATGCGCCGGTAAATTCGTCAAAAAGAAACCTGGTTCTTGTGTAGCGCTTGGGTTGAAAAAATACCACGTTTCTTTTTTTGTTTTGCAGGCGAGCTGTTTTAAGAGTAGTAATTATTTCTGTAGGATGGTGCGCATAATCGTCAACCACGGTGATGTTGTTGCTGCTGCCTATTACCTGGAAGCGCCTGCGCGCCCCGTTGAAACGTTCCAGGTTTTGAGCCAGCTTGTTTATATTTAATCCCATATGGTGACAAGCTGAAAGTGCTGCTGTCGCGTTGAGGATGTTGTGCTCGCCCGGAACGGATAACGTTACCCTGGCAATTTTATCGCCGTTGTAGTAAAGGTCAAACTTGCTGCCGCCGGGATAAAGTTCTATGTTTTGTGGGCGGTACATATTGCCGGCAGAAAAACCATAGGTCAGCACCCTGGGATTTACGCTTTCTTTAAGGCTTTGTAGTACCGGGTCATCTCCGTAGACCATGCAAAAACCTTCTTTTTTTGTGTTTTGAAGAAACTGACGGTACGCCTGGACTAAATTGTTGAAATCTCCATCATAATTCTCCAGGTGATCCGGTTCTATATTGGTTACAATGGCTGCGAAGGGAGAATATTTTAAGAAGGAATGATCGCTTTCGCACGCTTCGGCTACAACATACGGCCCCTTACCTGCCACGGCGTTGCCGGTCAAGTCGTCGCTTAAGGCCCCGATTAAAACTGTAGGATCCAGGCCGGATTCCGCAAGAATTATACCCAGCATGGAAGTAGTAGTAGTTTTCCCGTGGGCCCCGGCTACGGCAATGCCGGTAGAATCGTTTAGCAGGCAGGCCAGCATATCGCTGCGGTGTTTAAGGGGAAGCCCGCGCCTGCGAGCTTCTACTAATTCGGGATTGTTAGAAGGGATGGCGGAAGAGTACACTACTGCTTCCACCCCATCCAGGTTGGCGGGGTTGTGTTCCTTGAATACGGGTAATCCTTTTTCCTGGAGAGCCCTGGTTATTTCCGTGCAGCGGAGGTCGGAGCCGCTTACCCGGTACCCTTTTTCCATTAAAACATGGGCAATAGCGCTCATTCCTGTGCCGCCTATTCCTATAAAGTGAACATTCTTAAATTTATTTGGCTTCATGGAATTAACAGCATGGAAACCTCGGATTTTAATCCGAGGAGGAAATGCTGCTATGCCACCTCCTTTAATAAAGATTTTGCCGGCTCTATCAATTTCAGCTTTCTGTAATTAGCCGACGCAGA
>PWGO01000094.1 GCA_003554525.1 Syntrophomonadaceae bacterium
ACCTTAATATAATTAAAATATACCTATTGATTTATTAACTTTTATTGATTCAAAATCATTTTATTCACCTGCCTTCACTATTTGTATTGTGGAGCCCACCTTACTAGTTCACGATGAATTTCACTTATTAAAAAATACCATATTAGCGTTTAATTTTTGTTAGCAGGGTGTTAGTTATATGTTAGTTATAAAATTTATTTCTAAATAAATCCTTTGGAAAAAGGCGTATACATAATAAAAACCAGCTCAGGGCACCGTTTTGACCCTAAACTGGTTAATATAATATATTTTTATCTCTA
Organism: Syntrophomonadaceae bacterium; assembly: GCA_003554525.1. Classification (GTDB taxonomy): domain Bacteria; phylum Bacillota; class Dethiobacteria; order DTU022; family PWGO01; genus PWGO01. The sequence continues at coordinate 300 of PWGO01000094.1, forward strand.
AAGAAATCAAAAGTAATTGTAACTACTAAGGCTGTAAGAAATTAGAGTTCAGATTATATTTGCTATGTTTTATGGTTCCAAAACTTCCACTTTAACTTCTCCTATCCCGTGGCTTTTCAGGCCAATAGCCTCGGCAGCCGCGCGGGAGAGGTCGATTATTCTTCCTCCCGTAAATGGCCCACGGTCATTGATCCTCACTTCCGTGCTTTTTCCCGTCCTTAAAAAGGTAACCTTTACTTCCGTGCCAAAAGGAAGTTCCGGGTGAGCTGCTGTTTTTGCATTCTGGTTAAATGTTTCACCGCTGGCCGTGCCGGAACCATGAAAACCGGGGCCGTACCAGCTGGCTACCCCGCGGAAGGTTTCCCTTTCTTCTTCCCCTTCTTCCTTATCATTTCTTTTTTCTTCTTCTGTTTCTTCATTCTGTGCTGCCGTCTCTTTATGCCGGTCCTGTTCTATCTGTGATTCTTTCTCTTGTGGTTCTTTATCCACATCAACTTCTTGCTGTTTCTGCTCTTCTTCGCTTTCTTTTTCTTTCCCTGATGTATCTTCTTCCTCGTCAAACACGCTGCTTTTTATTTTTCTTTCCCCGGGCGGGACATCAGAAACCTGCCGGCTAAAAGTAGGATGATTATCTATCTCCCTCTCCAGGGTTTCTATCTCCGTTTCAGAGCTATCGGCGGCCAGCCTGGTAAAATCCCTGTTTGGTATATGTTCTATTACGGGGCTTTCATGATTATCCTCCCGAATTTCTTCCTCGTAGGAGTTTCCCAGCAAGAAGGCCAGGGAAAAAGTTAAAAGGCCAACCAACAACATCCTGAAGCTTTTGAAACAGTAAATGCTATGCACCTCCTCTATGCTGCCATTCCCAAAAGTGTAGAAGTATATTGACAGGAACAAATGCTTTTATGCAATTTCTTAACCCCTTATATAATGTCATAAATTCTTTTATGAGTCTACACTCTTTTGGCTATTTTATTCACTATACCCGCTTGCTTACTTAAAAATTTAATTTTAATATGTTATTAACGCATGATTAATTGTATAATCTTATTGTATTCATTTTGGGGAGGATATTTTATCATGATCTTACGTAAAGCCAAAATAACCGATGTAGAAGAAATTCACAGCATGTTGAACCATTACGCCAAAGAAGAAATTATTTTACCCCGTTCCCGGTCCAAGCTTTACGAAAGTATACGGGAGTTTTCAGTAGCTGAAGAAAACGGCAAGGTGCTGGGGGCCGGCTCCCTGCATATCATGTGGCACGACCTGGCGGAGATTAGATCCCTGGCAGTGCTGCCTTCACATAAGGGCAGGGGGATAGGCAAAGCCCTGGTAGACGTTTTCTTAAGCGAGGCGCTAAGCCTTCATCTGCCTCGGGTCTTTACCCTGACTTATGAAGTGAGTTTTTTTAAAAAATGCGGATTCAGGCATATCGCCAAAGAAGACCTGCCGCAAAAAGTATGGAGAGACTGTATAGACTGCCCCAGGTTTCCCAACTGCGATGAAAACGCCATGATTACAGAAATAGACATCTCTCCATAAATTACCACGGGGAAAAGTAAAAAGCGGATGTTTTTTCCGCCGGTTTTTACTTTTTTGAATCAAAATACAAAATAATTTAAACGGGAGGTAAAAATTATGAATTATTCTTTGCCGGAACTGCCTTATCCGTATGAGGCACTGGAACCTCACTACAGCGAGCAAATGCTTCGCCTGCACCACGGCGCACACCACAAGGCTTACGTGGACGGCCTGAACAAGGCGGAAACCAGGCTCCAGGAGGCCAGGAAAGAAGGAGATTTTTCTTTAGTTAAGCATTGGGAACGCGAACTTGCTTTTCACGGATCCGGACATATGCTACACACACTTTTCTGGGAAAACATGAGCCCCCAGGGTGGCGGTTCTCCGGAAGGTCCTGCAGCAAAGCAAATAGAAAAAGACCTGGAAGGTTTTGAAGCTTTCAAAAAACAGTTTTCCGCTGCCGCCGCTGCGTTGGAAGGCTCAGGCTGGGTGCTTCTCTGCTGGCATAAAAGATTCCACCGGCTGATGATTTTAACCTCGGAAAAGCACCAGAACCTTACCCTGTGGGGCGCCGAACCCCTGCTGGTTCTCGACATGTGGGAACACGCCTACTACTTGCAGTACCATAACAAAAAGGCAGATTTCATTGAAGCCTGGTGGAACCTGGTTAACTGGGACGACGTTAACCGCAAGCTTGAAGAAGCATATTAAAGAGGCAGCTCCCCCACCGGGGAGCTGAACATTATACACTCTTGACTTGACAACACATACTTGACTTAACAACACATACTTGACACCGGGGCTGGTATTTACCACCTTTGGATTAGCACAGGATTAGATTAGCATAATAATTGGCCTCAAAAAGGTGGGGGGCTTTTCTTCCCACTTCTAACTTCTCACCTCTCACCTCTCAAAAAGGTGCTGATCGTTATACATACTTGACACCGGCAAAACAAGTAGTGTTGTTTTTGCTGGTAGTGTTGTTCCGCTGGGCGGGGTGTGTGGGCTCGGTCTCGTATCGGTCGAGGGCCCACAGTTACAGCTCAGCCTCTGCCTCAGCGGGCTTCCCTCGCAATTCGCCCTCCATGGCGAGAGCTCGGCGGCCAAACTCCTATTGGCCGGCCCGCTTCGGCTGTCGGCTTCGCTGA
>PWGO01000080.1 GCA_003554525.1 Syntrophomonadaceae bacterium
AAAGAATATTTGATTTTAGCAGGAAATACCATAAAAATATAGAAAATCTTTTATGTTAAAATGTTTAGATTATGGGAGGTAAATTATATGTCTGAACTTGAAACCCGTTTTCATAAGGCCGCTGAAGATGTGCAGACCCTGCCGGAAAAGCCCGACAACGAAACTCTTTTAAAATTGTACGCCCTTTACAAGCAGGCTACTACCGGTGATGTCACAGGTAAACGTCCCGGCCTGACTGATTTTGCAGGGCGGGCCAAGTATGATGCCTGGAAAAAGCTCGAAGGAACTCCAAAAGAAAATGCCATGCAGGAATATGTTGACCTGGTGGACAAGTTAATGAACCAGTAAAAGGGAATGCGTAAGTTTGGGTGATAATTAAATGTTCTGGGTAATATGTTAGAGACCAGTATGAAGGAATTATTGGAGCAGCATATGCTTCTATAAAGAACAATCCTCACTTATATGCAAACTATTTGTACAAACTAAAGAAAATTTAAAAAAGGGGTTGACAGCTTGGCGTCGCGGGTTTAATATAAGTTATACAGTATAAGAAAGATATGGTTAAATCCCGTGACGGGGAGGAGTAAGTATTATTCTTTTTCTCAGAGAGCCCGGGGGTGGTGAGACCGGGTAAAAAGATGATACTGAATGGGCCCCGGAGGAGCGAACCGAAAGTATTAATACAAGTAGGCTTCGACGGAATTGCCCCACCGATAAAAGGGGCAGGGTATTGATGGACCTTTTATCTTGCTGCTTGTAAGAGCGGGCAGGAAGGATATATAAAAAGGCCTGCGTACCTGGCAAGTAGAGAGAATGCGTATTTATATGCGCGTTAATTAAGGTGGCACCGCGAATCAGCCTTTCGTCCTTAAAAGGGACGAAAGGCTTTTTTAATTATATAGGAAAATGCAAAACGCAAAACGCAAAACAAGGAGGTTGTCTGCATGGAAATCAAGCCTGGTTATGAGCAGCTGGTAAACAAGGTCAGGGAAGGTTCTCACGCCGCGGTTTACACCCAACTTATTGCCGACATTGATACGCCGATCACCCTGTACGACCGGCTGTCTGGAGAGGGCAAAAGCTTTCTTTTGGAAAGCGGTGAAGGAGAAGGTAAGAATGCCCGTTTTTCCTTTATGGGTTTTCATCCCTTTCTTTCTGTGGAAGCCTGGGGAAACCGGGTCTGGATTAGCGGGAAAAACGGCCGGCAGCAGTTAGAAGAAGGAGATCCTCTGCAGGTGCTGCAGCAGTTGATGATAGATATAGACTGGTGCGAGCCGGTTACGCTTCCTTTTAATGGCGGCGCGGTTGGTTATTTTGGCTACGAACTGACGGAATGGCTCGAACCGGTCGGTAAACCGCCGGAAGATGAAAGGGAATTGCCCGACATGTCCCTTATTTTCCCCGGGGAGATTCTGGCTTTCGATCACCAGAATCATTTACTGACTGTGCTGGTTATTTTTACTGTGGGTGATGATTTTTCGGAAGATTACCGCGCTGCTTGCCGGCAGCTGGAGGAATTGGTAGAGCGTATACACGGTAACGGGCGGGGCCGCTCCAGCGGGCCCATGAAAAACCTGGATGCGGTGTCTGCCGGTGAAAGTAGCAGTGATCTCCCCTCCAACATGGCTCCGGAAGACTTTCTGGATAAAGTCAGGGAAGCCAAAAGGAATATCCGGGAGGGGGAGATTTTACAGCTGGTCCTTTCCCGCCGCCTGGAGGTGGAGTCAGCGGTGGATCCGTTCCTGGTTTATCGCACCTTGCGCAGTGTAAACCCTTCCCCGTATCAGTTTTACCTGGATCTGGGGGATCCCGTTTTGTGCGGCTCGTCGCCGGAGATGCTGGTGCGGGTGGAAAACGGGGAGGCATGGACTCGCCCTATTGCCGGAACCAGGCCGCGGGGTGATACCCCGGAAAAAGACGGGAAACTGGCCCGGGAGTTATTGGCCGATGAGAAAGAGAGGGCCGAACATGTTATGCTGGTAGACCTGGGGCGCAATGACCTGGGCAAAGTTTGCCGGCATGGCACGGTACAGGTGCACAACCTGATGCAGGTAGAGCGTTTTTCTCACGTCATGCATATGACATCCGATGTGAAGGGTTATTTGAAACCGGAACACACGGCGCTGGACGCCCTGAGGGCTTGTTTTCCCGCCGGAACGGTTACCGGGGCTCCCAAGGTAAGGGCCATGCAGCTCATAAACCAGCTGGAGCCCACCAGCCGGGGCCCGTATTCCGGAGCTGTAGGTTACCTTTCTTTTAACGGGAACCTGGATACCTGCATAACCATCAGGACTATAATTTCCAGCCGGGGCAGGATGTATATACAGGCCGGGGCGGGCATAGTGAATGATTCCGAGCCCGAAAGAGAATACCGGGAGACCTTGCAGAAATCACAGGCCCTCTTGAAAACCCTGGCTGCAGCTGAGGAGATGATACCGTGATATTGCTGGTAGACAATTACGGTTCGGGTTTGAGGTACCGTGAATACCCGGCCTTTGGTTTGCAGTTCTACCCGGAATCTATTGCTACACTGCATGAGGGCCGGGTGATGGCGAATTATTTACATCACTACTGTTTAGAGAGGAGTGGACGGTGATGACTGTAGCAGGTGCAGAGCATATAAAAAAGTTAATCCGTTTTGAAAATCTAAAGCAGGAAGAAGCTGCTGAATTAATGGAGGCCACCATGGAAGGCGAGCTTACTTCCGCGCAGATAGCTTCGTTTTTAACCGCGTTAAGCATGAAAGGGGAAACTGCAGAAGAAATTACAGGGATGGCCCGGGTGATGCGACAAAAATCGCGCAGGGTTAACGCTCCGCCAGAGGTATTGGATACCTGTGGTACCGGCGGAGACGGCATGGGGACTTTCAATGTTTCCACCACCGCGGCTTTGATTGTCGCCGGGGCGGGGGCCAGGGTGGTTAAACACGGCAACCGCTCCGTAACCAGCCGCTGCGGCAGCGCTGACCTCCTGGAATCCCTGGGGGTAAACATAGAGATGGGCCCTGAAGAAGCCCTGCAGTGCCTCAATTACAGCGGGTTTACTTTCCTGTATGCGCCCCTTTACCACGGGGCCATGCGTCATGCCGCAGCTCCGCGCAGGGAAATAGGTTTTCGTACTGCCTTTAACTTGCTGGGCCCTTTAACCAACCCCGCCGGGGTTACCCGACAGGTAATAGGGGTACCCCACTCTTCCCTGGTGGAACTCCTGGCGGAAGCCTGCCGCCTGCTGGAAGCTGAGCACGTGCTGGTGGTGCACGGAGGCGATGGAAGCGATGAGCTTTCCCTAAAAGGGCAAAACCTGGCGCTGGAAATGCGCCGGGGCGAAATCAGGGAGTTAAAGGTAAACCCACGTTCCCTGGGCCTGGAGCTGCCCGGCGATGCCAATTCCGGCGACCTGCGAGGCGGCACCCCCGAAGTAAACGCGGCTATTACCCGCAAGGTGCTGGCCGGCCACAGGTGCCCGGCCCGCGACGTGGCTCTTTTAAACGCTTCCGCGGCCCTGCTGGTAGGCGGCCATGCGGACAGCCTGGAGCGCGGCATGGAGTTGGCGGTAAAAGCCGTGGAGGACGGCAGCGCCGGGCGGGTGCTGGAAAAACTGAGCAGGCTGGGAGGTTGAAATCGCCATGTACCTGGAAAAAATACTGGAGCATAAAAGAAAAGAGATAAAAACCCTGCGGCGGGAGCAGCCGGAACATGTTCTCCGGGAAAAAGCTTTAAGCTCCCCCCCTCCCCGGCCTTTTCTGCAGGCGCTGCAGCGGGAGGAAGAAACCATCTCCGTAATTGCGGAAATAAAGAGGGCTTCTCCCAGCCGCGGTGACCTGTGTCCCGGCCTGGAACCCGCCTCCCTGGCCCGTTCTTACCGGGAAGGGGGAGCGGCTGCGCTGTCGGTGCTTACCGAAAGCCGGTTTTTCAAGGGGAGTCTGCAGGATCTTCATGAAGCGCGGGAGGCCGCGGGGCTGCCCGCCTTGCGCAAGGATTTTATCATTGATCCCCTGCAGCTTTATGAGAGCAGGGCGGCGGGAGCGGATGCGGTGCTTTTAATTGCCCGCATACTATCGGAAACACTTTTGCGGGAGCTATTTGATTTATGCCGGGAACTATCCCTGCAGCCCCTGGTGGAAGTATCAGGCCCGGGGGAGCTGGGCCCGGTGCTGGATGTGGGAGCCGACCTGCTGGGGATAAACAACCGCGACTTGCAGACTTTTGAAATTGACCTTTCCCGCACAGAGCAAGTAGCTTGCCGGGTTCTGCCCGGCGTAACGCTGGTGGGAGAAAGCGGTATCCACGGCCGCCGGGAAGCCGAAAGGTTGCAGCGCGCCGGGGCGAGAGCAGCACTGGTGGGAGAAGCCCTGGTGCAAAGCCCTGATCCCGCGGCCAAGATAAGAGAGCTGCGGGGAGAGCGGAAAGAAAGGGGAGATACCCGTGCGGGTTAAGGTTAAAATATGCGGGATTACGGAAATAGAGAGCGCTCTGGCTGCCGTGGAAGCGGGGGCCGATGCTCTGGGGTTTGTGTTTGCTTCCAGTAAAAGAAAAGTAGACCGGCAGACGGTCCGCAATATATGCGCCTCTCTGCCGGCCATGGTTTACCGGGTGGGAGTATTTGTAAACTCCACCGCCGCGGAGATAAAAGAAACGATTCAGGAATGTGGCCTGGACGGGGTGCAGCTGCACGGGGATGAATCCCCGGATTTTGCCCGCCAGTTGCTGCCGCGCGGGGTGATAAAGTCTATTGCCGTTCAAGATAAAAGTTCACTGGAGAAGGCGCACCTCTACCGGCACTGCACTTTGCTGCTGGATGCCTGCTCACCCGGGCAAAGGGGGGGCAGCGGACGCGCCTTTAACTGGTCCTTGCTGGAAGGCTTTCCTGTAAGGGAGCAGACTATCCTTGCCGGGGGGCTAAATCCTTCCAACGTTTACGCGGCGCTGGAACAGGTCAGGCCCCGTGGCGTAGATGTAAGTAGCGGGGTAGAATCCGGAAACGGTAAAGATCCAGATAAGATAAAAGAATTTATACAAGAAATCAGGAGGTGGGAAAATCATGCTTCCCGATAGCAGGGGATACTATGGGCCGTACGGCGGGAGGTACGTGCCGGAAACTTTAATCCCGGCTTTAAATGAATTAACCGGTGTTTTTCAGCGGGAAATAAACCGGCGCGAGTTTTTACAGGAGCTGGATTACTATTTGAAAGAGTACGCGGGCCGCCCGACCCCCTTGTATTACGCCCGGAACCTGTCCCGGCGGTATCCGGGTTTGAAGGTATATTTGAAGCGTGAAGACCTTACCCACACCGGGGCGCACAAGATCAACAATACATTGGGGCAGGGGTTGCTGGCCCGCCGTGGGGGAAAAAAAAGGCTTATTGCAGAAACCGGTGCCGGGCAGCACGGGGTGGCAGCAGCCACGGTGGCGGCCCTGCTGGAGATGGAAGCGGTGGTGTACATGGGCGCAGAAGATATGCGGCGCCAGGCCCCCAACGTGCAGCGGATGAATTTGCTGGGGGCGGAGGTAAGGCAGGTAAGAGCAGGCAGCGCCACCCTTAAAGAAGCGACCAGTGAAGCCATACGCGACTGGGTTGCTTCTTCGGATTACAGCCATTACCTCCTGGGCTCGGTTTCCGGGCCCCACCCTTACCCGCTCATGGTGCGCACTTTCCAGAAGGTAATCGGGGAGGAAACCAGGCGGCAATTGCAGCAGCAGGAGGGCAGATTGCCCGGGGCCATGGTGGCCTGTGTGGGCGGGGGCAGTAACGCGGCTGGTTTGTTTTATCCCTTCCTGGAAGACGAAGAAGTAGAACTTTACGGGGTGGAAGCTGCGGGACTGGGCCTTTCCGGGGTTGAGCACGCCGCCACTTTAAACAAAGGGCGCGCCGGCGTATTGCACGGTACCCGAAGCTACCTCCTGCAGGATGAATGGGGCCAGGTGAGCCCGGTTCATTCAGTTTCCGCCGGGCTGGACTACCCCGGGGTGGGCCCGGAGCATGCCTACCTGAAGGACATTGGAAGGGTGACTTATGAGGCGGTAAGCGATGAAGAAGCCCTGAGGGCTTTCCGCTTGCTGTGCCGGTGCGAAGGGATTATCCCCGCCCTGGAAAGCTCGCACGCCCTGGCTTACCTGGAAAAGCTGTCTTCATCTTTTTTAACTTCTTCCTCCCGGGTTTCGAGCGAAATTCCGGTAGTGGTTTGTCTCTCCGGGCGGGGAGACAAGGACCTGGGTACCGTATCTTCTTATGAGGAAGAAAGGGGTGGGGAAAATGAGTAAGCGCTGCGGCATGGTTAACGGTTTTCCGGATTGTATTTTCACGGGTGTTTTTCATTTTCCCGGTGAAGGAAAATTAAAGCGAGAAGGGGCTGCATCCTGTAGCTTTTGCTGCTGCACCGGTGGCGGAAGTGCTCCTGCGGAAAACCGCCTGGAAAAGACCTGGCAAAGCCTGCGCCGGGAAGGACGCACGGCCCTTATGCCCTTCATAATGTCGGGGGACCCCAGCCTGGAAGCCACCCGCGAACACGTCTTAAAAGCAGTAGAAGCCGGGACCGATATAGTAGAGCTGGGGGTGCCTTCTTCTGATGCCCTGGCTGACGGTCCGGTGGTACAGGATGCTGCGGGAAGGGCTCTTGCAGCCGGAGTAACACCCCAAAAAGTACTGGAAATGGTAGCGCAGCTGCGGCAGGAAACGGAAGTTCCCCTGGTTCTTATGTGTTACTACAACCAGTTGCTGCAAGCCGGGGAAGGAGGTTTTATTCGGGAAATAAGAAAAAGCGGGGGCGATGGCCTTATCGTCCCGGATTTGCCCCTGGAAGAAAGCGACGGCCTGCGCCGGGCGGCTGCGGAAGAGAGCCTTTCTTTTATCACCATGGTTACTCCCCTGTCGGGTTTAGCGCGCAGCCGGCAGATAGCAGGAGCGGGATCAGGCTTCCTGTACTGCGTTTCCGTAGCCGGTGTTACTGGTGCGCGCCGTAATATCCCCGTTGAAGCCCTGGAAATGCTCAAAACTTTGCGGGAAATCACCTCCCTTCCCCTGGCCCTTGGATTCGGCATTTCCTCCCCGCAGCAGGCCCGGGAAGCTGCTGGTTACGCGGACGGGGTTATAGTGGGAAGCGCCTTGATAAGAGGGATGGAAGGCAAAAGCAGAAACGAGCGGCTGGAATTTATAGAAACGTTCCTGGCTTCACTGCGCTCTGCGCTTGGACCTGGATGAAGCAGCAGGTTAGTATAATACAGTTGATTATTATATAGTAAAGGAGTATTTTTTGGATGAGGTACTGCTATAGCTTTAGACAGAGGCTTATACTGTAACAGCTTTTTTGACACCCTCTGATAAAAAAGATTATAATAATTTAAGAAGTTTTTAATAGCTGCTATTGGGGCCATTTTTTTCAGGGTAAGAAAATGTTGTTGCTTCCAGCCGGATGGATACACTATAAGCCAGTTTAAGAAAGGATTATTTATGTACCTGATGGTGTTGGTTTTAAACAAAACTGAATTACTGGATGAAATTCTAGAGAATCTTTACAATGTAGGAATAAAAGGTGCTACGGTAATGGATTCGCAAGGTATGGGAAGGACGGTTTGTGATAATGTACCCCTGTTTGGCGGGCTGCGCAGCATGTTCGAAGATTGTCGGCCGGGAAACAAGACTATTATATCTGTAATAAGAAACGAAGAGATGATAGAGCAGGCAGTAAAATCCATAGAAAACGTGATAGGAGACTTACAGCTACCCGGCCAGGGAATCTTTTTTACTGTTCCTCTCCATCAGGTAAGGGGACATGTTTTAAGCTGGGAAGATTGATAAAACAAAACGTTAATCTACAGGCCGGCGTAGCAATTGAGATTGGAAATAATTTTTTGATCAGATAACCAGCTGTTAGGCCATAACAGTGTAATCAAACCAAAACCAAATCAAATGTAACAGTCGGTGGCATTAAGAAGGGAAGTTAAATCAAAGATGGTAGAAGAAGTTTATCAACAGTCTATTGGTGTTGCTGCACTGCTTATTGTTGGATATCTGGGAGGGATATTAGCTTCTAAAATACGTTTACCTGCTGTAACCGGTTACATTATAGCAGGTCTTGCTTTGGGGCCTTCTTTATTAAATATAGTTCCCAGCGAGATTAACGAATCTCTTGCCTTGATAAAGGTGCTGGGCCTGGGGATAATAGCTTTTATACTTGGCGGGGAGCTGGAAATAAAAAGGCTTAAGGTGTTAGGTAAAAGCGTTCTGGGCATAGCGTTTTTTGTAGTTCTGTTTACTTTTGCCCTGGTTTATTTTGCCCTGGTTAATTTAACAGATCTTACTATGCCCCATGCTTTACTACTTGCTGCCATGGCTACTGCTACTTCTCCTGCTACAGTAATAGTGGTTAGTAAAGAAGTAAAAGCTAAAGGTTCTTTTACTTCTACTTTGATGGGCGTAGTGGCCATAACTGATATGTTTTCAGTTATGACTTTTGGTGTAGCTTCTGCCGTAGTTTTTTATTTAAAACAAGATACCCGGGATGGAGGTATTACTTCGCTTTTAAAGGAGCCGGTAATTGAGATTGCTGGCTCCTTTATTCTCGGTGCTTTAGTAGGTGTGGTATTAACTTACATTTTAAAATACCTCAAAGACCGTCACCAGGTACTGGTAATCATAGTTGGGTTTTTGTTGTTCAACAGTGCTGTTTCTGAATTTCTGCATTTTTCACCTTTGTTAACCAACATGTTTATGGGGTTTGTCCTGGCCAACCTCCATAAAACTCCATCTCGAATTATCCAGGTTTTAAATGATGTTGAACTTCCTATTTTTGTGGTGTTTTTTGCCCTTGCCGGGGCCAGCCTGGCCCTGTCCACGCTTTGGGAAAATATTTTTGCAGTAGTAGTGTATTTTATAGCGCGTTTGATTGCCCGGGTGGGTGGAGCTTATCTTGGGGCCCTCTGCTTTGGTGGCAACTCTAATATAAGAAAATATACGGGGATATCTCTTTTAGCCAAGGCAGGTCTTTCTATAGGCCTGGTGGTAATTGTACAGAGCCGTTTCCCCGAACTGGCCCCGGTGGTTACTGCAGTAGAATTATCTATTGTAGCTATATGTGAAATTACTACCCCTCCATTTCTAAAATATTCCTATATAGCTTCGGGAGAAGCAGCCAAAAAATAGTTGTGGGCGAGACAAGGTACGGTTCTTGGACACAAATACCCGTGCCGAGTTATTATATAATACCAATACTGCTACTGTTAGAGTTAGAAGTGAATATGGAATGTTGCCGGGGCTGAAGATAAAATTGGTAAGCAGCCCCATTTTAGATAAATTTAGCTGTAAAGTTACCGGGTTTCTCAAAAATTAATATTTTGTTCTTCAAGTGGTGCGTAAAATTAGTTAAAATATACTTGACATATGTTAATTATAATTGTATATTGATAATGGACATTGTTTCATAATAAAGTGCTGCTGAATTTACTTTCAGTTTTTTTTAATCTGTTTTAGTGCCCGGCTTTTAAAATATATTCCAAAACCAGGGCAGAAATAAAATGCCCGGGGCAATAAAACAGTATTTTTGAAATGTATAAGAAGGAGGTGAATACAATGCCAGGTGGAGACGGAACTGGTCCGCTGGGATGGGGACCGGGCACCGGTCGAGCTGTAGGTTTTTGCCGTGGTTTTGACAGGCCTGGATTTGCCAATCCAGTACGTGGCGGTTTTAGGAGATTTGGTTACGCAGGCGGAAGACAGCCATATACTTCGGCAGGCGAAATAAACGAACTGCAGAACCAGGCCCAATTTCTCAGGGAACGCATTCAACAAATTGAAAGCAGGTTAAATGAACTGCAAAATACAGAAGAAAACAAGTAAATACAAACAAACTTAAAGAAAAATATTATAACAGTTCCCCAAGAAAAGCTCAGGCTACCTGCCCGGCAGGTTTAAACAGGACTTTGCCGGGCAGGCCAGGCCGGGGCCGGGCATCTTAAATTATTCAATATAAAAACATTCTGGTACATACATAACTGTAGAGAAATTAAATTAAATGAAATGAAATAAAGGCAATAGAGTTTAAGTTTTTATTTGCAATTATAAACGTATAAAATACAGTAGTAATGTGACATATTTTCATATCAGAGTGATAAAGGTGAAATTAAGCAGTACCCCAGCGATCTTTTTTCGAAATTACATTAACTACAACAAAAATAAATTAAAGCAGGAGGGAAAAGGATATGTTAATTGCACTAAGCTCCAGCGGGGAAAGTAAAAATTCTACCCTGGATCACCACTTCGGCAGGTGCGCTTACTTTGCGTTTTACGACGACGAAAAGGATGAATGGAGGTTTGAGCCTAACGAGGCCGCCAAAAAAACCAGCGGTGCAGGTATACAGGCAGCCCAGTTTGTGCTTGACCAGAAAGCCGAAGTTATTATTACAGGTGAAGTAGGCCCAAAAGCCTGGCAGGTCCTGCAGCCCGCCCCGTTAGAGGTTTTCCAGCTCTCCGGGGTAACACTGGAAGAAGCTGTTCAAGCATACCGGGAAGGCAAAGCTCGCAAAATGGGCGAAGCTTCGGACAACTCCCATACAGGTGCAGCATCCAGCTGGAAGAACAATCAGCCGGTGCATCCCCGTTCCGGAAATGAAAGCTCTTTCGATAAAGGAAGGCTGGCTATCGCTACCGAGCAAAACCAGGTGGCACAACACTTTGGGCGCTGTGAAGGTTACACCCTGGTAGATTTTGAAGGCAACCAGGTAATAGAAAAGTGGTTTGTCCCCAACCCCGGCCACCAGCCCGGTTTTCTTCCACGTTTTCTGGGCGAGAAGGGTATTCAATGTATTATTGCCGGCGGAATGGGACCGCGCGCGCAGCAAATATTTGCTGAACTGGGCATAAGTTATGTAATGGGTGTAACAGGTCCTGTGGATGATACCATTAACAGTTATATTACCGGGGTGTTAACTGAAGGTGAGAGTCTTTGTGACCATGGGCACCACGAGCACTGTGACCATTAAATAAACCTCCCGAGGGGAGACAAATTTAAAAGGTGAGATTTAAGAAGTCAGGTCAGAAAACCATATTCACCAATTTCCAAACTTTTTTATATCTGGGTAGGGTGATTTCAAAACCCTGATACTATTATACGATTACGAGGAGAATATATATGATAATTGCACTGGCCAGCGGCAAAGGAGGTACAGGAAAAACCACGGTAGCAGTAAACCTGGCGCTGGCAGCCGGGGAAAACTGTAAACATGATCTGCAGTTCATAGATTCTGATGTGGAGGAACCCAATGCCCATCTCTTTATAAAACCGGAACTTACTTCCTCGGAAACCGCAGGCATTCCGGTCCCGCAAATTGACCAGGGAAAATGCAACTACTGCGGAAAATGCGCAAGAATTTGCGTTTTTAATGCCCTGGCCGTAACCGGGGATACCGTGCTGACATTTCTGGAGCTTTGCCACGGCTGCGGGGGATGTGCTTATTTTTGTCCAGAGGAAGCCATCACGGAAATTTTTCGGGAAATTGGCGTGCTGGAAATGGGACACTCCAACAAAATGTCTTTTGCGCACGGTAGACTCAATCCGGGTGAAGCCATGTCTCCCCCACTCATTAATGCTGTAAAAGAAAAGATTGATAACAGCAGGCACGTTATTATTGACGCACCTCCCGGAACTTCTTGCCCGGCGGTATCATCAGTTCGCAACTGCGATTACTGCCTGTTAGTAACCGAACCTACGCCTTTCGGGTTGAACGACCTGGATCTTGCTGTAGAAATGTTGCGCAAACTGGACATTCCCTGCGGAGTAGTAATCAACCGTGCAGACCTGGGTGATAGCGGAGTAGAAGATTATTGCCGTAAGGAAGGTATCCCCGTACTCATGCGCTTTCCCTGGGACCGTGAACTGGCCCGCTTGTATGCACGTGGTGAACCATTGGTTCTTCACTCACAAGAGTGGAAAAATGAATTTACCAGACTGTGGGAAACATTGTTATTAAAAGCCCCGAGCACATCGTAATTACCCAGGCTAAACTTTAAGACTGTTGTATAAGGAGAGAGAAAATGAAAGAGTTGAGCATTATAAGCGGCAAAGGCGGAACCGGTAAAACTTCCCTGGCAGGTTCCTTTGTGTCTCTGGCAGGGAATTCCGTAATTACTGATTGTGATGTTGATGCGGCCAACCTGAGTCTCATACTAAACCCCGAACTAAAAGAAGAGCATGACTTTATAGCTTCCCGGGAAGCTTTTATCCACCGGGATAAATGCACCGAATGCGGGTTGTGCCGGGAACTATGCCGCTTTGGAGCCATATCTGAAGACTTTCATGTAGATCCACTGGAATGCGAAGGATGTGGTGTATGTTATCACGCCTGCCCTGAAGAAGCCATTAGTTTTGATGAGGTAGTCTCAGGCCAGTGGTTCCTCTCTGACACCACCTACGGTCCCCTGGTACACGCCCGCCTGGGAGTAGCCGAAGAAAATTCAGGCAAGCTGGTTACCATGCTTCGGCAAAAAGCCGGTGAACTAACACAGTATCCAAAAGACCTGGTTATTAACGATGGTCCTCCGGGTATCGGGTGTCCTGTTATTGCCGCCCTGGGAGGCGCTACTGCCGCACTTATAATTACAGAACCCACCATCTCGGGAATACATGACCTGGAACGTATTTTTTCTGTATGTCAGCACTTTAAAGTACACACCATGGTTTGTATAAACCGGTTTGACCTGGATGAAGAAAATACTGAACAAATCAAGGACTTTTGCCGGCAGCGCTCTATTACCTTGGCAGGACAAATTCCCTTTGAGCGTTCTTTTACAGAAGCAGTGGTACAGGGAATGCCGGTTATAGAATACAGCAACGGTGCAGCCGCACGTTGTATTACTGAAACATGGGAACAGGTCCTGCATTTCCTGGATTAAGCCTCCACCCGCCGCCATCTAACCGGAAAACTGAACAATCAGGAAAAGTACGATAATGGTAAAGTAAGAAGTAACTACTCAAGCCAGGTAAAAGTAAGTTAAGAGGCATGCTGCGCCTGCGGGGACGGTTCGAGCGTCACCGGAGCGAAGCGGAGGTCCGAAGGGAAGACGATGGAACCGTCCCCCTGGCGCAGCAGTGGATGCCTGA
>PWGO01000077.1 GCA_003554525.1 Syntrophomonadaceae bacterium
CCGGCAGGCAAACGGTGAAGAGCAACTTCATAAAGTAAAGGATCATCACACAGGATAACCCTCGGAAAGAGGTTCTCCCTCTTGAATAAATCTTCCCATCCTTTTTACGAATAATCGGCCATAATACTCCTCATATGAACTTTTAGAAGTAAACATTTTTCCAAGAAAATTTAGCCGGGTATCTATTTTGGTTATTTACATTATAGTTTTCTAACCGTATATAATTTCCTGCAAACTCGAATATTGGGAAGGAGGTTCAAATATGAGTGAAGAGGAGAAGAACCCTGCAGGAGTTAGAAAACTAAAAGAGTTGATCCTGTACCAGGAAAACTCGGTGGTAAGCCGGGAAATAGTGAGCAAGGAAACCGGCACTGTAACCCTGTTCGCCTTTGATTGTGACAGGGGGACGGATTTGTTGTCACATTCATCTCCCTGTTCCAGGAATCTTTAAACCGGTGTATGTACCTTGCACCGGTTTAAATTTTACTTATTTGTCTGTGCAATATAATCGCTTCAGCAAAGGTTCCCCTGATAAAACAGTAGTTCCTCTTTATTTAACTTATTTACCTCTTTAATAAGTTTGTTTAAATTTTACTGTGAAAATGGTTCTTTCCATTTTCTTTTTCAATTAATATTACGGGAGCAAGGGAATGTTGAATTACGTTCCGAGATGTTTCTCCCACCAGCACTTTTTCATATACTGGATGGTTGTGTTTGCCTAAATATATATAATCTGCCTGGTACTCTTCAGCCAGTTCCAATATTTGTTTACTCGGTACTCCTTCTCTAAGTTTTATTTTTATGGGTATATCGCTTGCTATTTCTGCAACAACCTTTTTCAAGTAGTCTTTACTTAGTCTGTTTTCCTGTTGCTCTTCTTTTAAAATATGCACCAGAACTATTTGGGCATCCAGCTGCCTGGCCGCACGGGTAGCTTCTAAAAGAGCTTCCCGGGCTGCCTGAGAGCCATCATACGCTACCAGCAAGGTAAAATCTTCTTGTATATTTACTTTTGTAGGGTCTACCTTACCCCTTTCTAACATCTTAGGTGCTAAAAACATAGTGCCGAAGGCTCCGAGGGGGGCGGTTATAAGAATTGATAATACCGCTATAGCCAGAATTTCTTCTCCGTGGGTTACACCTAGAGCAAGAGGTATGCCTCCGATAGCCGCCTGTACAGTCGCTTTGGCCATATCTCCCACTACCATAAAAATTCTTTCAGGTATTGATATATTCGATCCCCAGGTGGAAGCAAAAATCCCGAGCCATCGGCCTACTAATAGTCCAATGCCTATAACAGCCAGCCCCAGTAAACCTGCATTAAAAATTACGTTAATATTCACTGCAGCTCCTATTAATACAAAAAGAAATATTTGTCCCACCATCCAAATTTTATCAAGTTCTTTGCGGATTTTTCGCGCCGAGACAGGAGCTCTTTCCAGTATATAAAACCCCATGACCATTACTGCCAAAAAGGAAGAATACGGTAAAAGCTGGTCTCCTATTACCAGAGCAAGTCCGAATCCTAAAGCTACAATCAAGTCATGAATGACGTGACCGGTAAGATTGCTCTTTTGAATTATATATACTACTATGATTCCCGCAAGCAGTCCCAGCAATATTCCCAAAATTATCTGGACGGGGATATCCGTTAATTGATACCACATATTTCCTGTACCGTTTTCAGTAACCCACACCAGAAAAATGCCGAACATGGTAATAGCTGTAGCATCACTGGCAGTCCCCCCGGCCAGGATCAAATCGGGAATTCCTTTTTTAACCCCCCAGCCTTCTGCTTTAAGCCGCAGCATTAAAGGTACAATTACTGCTGGAGAAGCGGCACAAATGATCCAGCCTAAAAGCCAGCTGGTAAGCCAATCCCACCCAAAAATGTAATGGGTAGCTACTGCTACAACAGAAGCTTCAATAATAGCAGGTAAAAAACCAAGTCTTATGGCAACACTTCCCTGGGCCAGTATTTTATTTTTATCCAGCCCTAAACCGGCCTTAAAAAGGATTACCAGTAACGCTAACATACGGATTTCATCAGAAAGTTCCAGCATTACTTCCGGCAATAAATCCAGCACATAGGGGCCTATAATAATTCCACCTAAAAGCATCCCTATTAATTTGGGGAAACCAAGTCTATCCGCCAGTTCACCAAAAATAAAACCGGTTGATAATATCAATACCAACCCCAACAGCATTAAGTACATAATTCGCACTCCCCAGTATGGTTTGATCCTTTACTTGCGCTGGCTACAGTCCCAACCAGGTTCTTTAGCCGCTTAAGAATATGTTTCTGATGTATAAACGAGCCCAAGAGTTTCTAAAATACTTAAAAAACAAAAAGCTCCTGCTTACCCTCGGACTTTGTTGCGAAGGTAAACAGGAGCCATTAGCCTCTAAGGGCAACAAAGGCGAGCTCCATCGCCTGTAGATTATACAAAACTTAATTTATAATAATTATATTAAACTGTCAATAGTTCTTTTCCAGTCATTTAGTAATGGTTAATTGTCTATAAATTATTTTTCTACCAGAACTCCAGGTTTGCCATTCAACCCTATACTATGGACTTAATGCTATGTTGAGGACTGTTGAGTAATTTAACTAATGCGAAATAAACATTTAATACATTTATTTTATTTATTTTGGAGCAGTTTCAGAAGCTCAGATATAAAGTATATTTAGTGAGCCTGTGTGGCCGTTGTAAAGCCAAGGCCTGGATGTGTGCAGGGCAGGTGGAAGGTTGATGTGACAGTAACTCCGTCCCCCTGTCACATTACATTAAGGCCTGTTTCAGGTCGGCAATAATATCTTCACTTTCTTCTATTCCTGCGGAAAGCCTGATCAGGTTATCTTTTATGCCTCCCTTCCG
>PWGO01000088.1 GCA_003554525.1 Syntrophomonadaceae bacterium
ATATCCTAAACAGCGGACGGGAAACTTTCAGCCCGGGAATCCCTCTCTGCAGACCGGTTTAGGACTTTTTTCCCTTCATCGCGTTAATTGTTTATTTTATTATAGCACTTACCTCCGTAAAAAGCAAGACTCATTTTCACAACATGAAATACTTTTCCATTAACCCTTTTCCATTAGCCTTTTGGATTCTTCTATGCTTAAAAAACCTTCGATAGCAGAACCATCGAACTACATCTCTCCCTTTCTGCTTCTGGCAAGTGCGGCTCTACAAAAAAACCCGGAATTAAGGGTAATCATTTTCTTGCTCTTCCACAAGGGAAGATCATACTGATACACACATAATTACCGACAGCTTTAACCGGAAATGTTATCAAAATTCACTCCAGGTCTTCTGTATTCAAAATTACCAATTCTTCACGGGAACAAAACGACCTTTTGGCCAGCCTGAGAGCTTGCCTCCTTATAGACTTTTCCAACAAATTGCGAACCAGTCGAGCGTTGCCACAGGAAAGCTCACCGTTTCGCTTTAAGGAAGATAAATGTTTCCTGAGAACATTCCTGGCGCCAGGAGTAAGGCTATACTGGTAATCTTCCAACATTTTATCCGCTATCTGCAGCAGCTGTTTTACCGTAAAGTCAGGAAAATTAATATGATGGGGAATGCGGGAGCGAAGACCCGGGTTTAAGTTTAAAAAGTATTCCATCTCATAAGGGTACCCGGCCAATATTAGCAGAAATTCGTCCCGGTAGTCTTCCATGGCCTTAACCATTACATCAATAGCTTCTTTGCCAAAATCCTGCCTGCCACCGCGGGCCAGGGAATAAGCTTCATCAACAAAAAGAATGCCTCCGCGGGCTTTTTCTATCTTTTCCCGTGTTTTTTGAGCCGTGTGGCCAATGTATTCACCTACCAGGTCAGCCCGTTCCACTTCTATAATATTTCCCACCGGCAATACACCGTGATGATAAAAAATACTTCCCAGGGCACGTGCTACTGCACTTTTCCCGGTTCCCGGGTTTCCCTGAAAAATCATATGCAGGCTTAAATTATCAGCCTTTAAGCCATGTTCCTTTCTTTGACGCTGTATTTTAACATAAGCTTCTATTTCCTTAACCGTATTTTTTACTTCTTCCAATCCTACCAACTGGTATAGTATTTTTGCCTCGTCTTTTTTATCGTTTTTCCGGGGAACATCCCGTGTGCGAAAAAAAGAAGGGGTGTGCTTATGCTCTTCTCTTCCGTTATTTCCCGTAACAAAAGACAGTTTCATCTGCGCCTCCAGTTATTATACAGTGAAGTAAAAGCCACTATTATTATACGCAGACATACGGGAAAAGGGAGGGAAAAATTAAAGATGTAATGGCATGGAAAACGGGACTATTGCCAATTTTTCTACCTGTTTTTTATCACTGGTAAACAAAATACAAGTTTAAAATTAACAACAACCCCGTCCCCACGCACAATTAGTTTCCTTCCGGTGCAAGATCAATTTGCAGGTTTTTATGGGGTATTACCGTAGACACGGCGTGCTTGTAAATCAGCTGCTGCTTGCCATCTACCTCCAGCAGCAAGGTAAAATTGTCAAAGCTTTTTATGCTTCCTTTAAGCTGGTAACCGTTAATTAAAAATATTGTCACCGTTACTTTTTCTTTGCGGGCCTGATTTAGAAAAGTGTCCTGTAAATTTAGCGGGCCTTTAGTCATTATTTACCCCCTCCATGTTTACACTTTCTTTTTTTCTTTATCTCTATATCTTTATATTCGTCTTCTTGCCAGTATTCTCCTTCAATAAGCTGCTGATTTTTTCTACTACCCGATCTGTTCTTCCGCTTTCGTGGTCTATCCAGTTAATCCTATCGTCCCGACGAAACCAGGTTAACTGCCTTTTGGCCAGGTTCCGGGTTTGTTTTTTTATTTCATACACCGTTTCTTCCCATCCAGCATATCCCTGCAGGTAATTGACCATTTGCCGGTAACCAAGTATTTGCAGCCCCCAGGCCGAAGGGGGATACCACCTGAGAAGCTCTTTTACTTCCTCCAGGAACCCTTTCTCTATCATATTATCCACCCGGGAATTAATTTTTTCATACAGCTTTTCCCGCGGCATATAAAGACCCACATGAACCGGCAAATAAGGCGTTTCTTTTAAGGGGGTTTCTTTATTCTGCTCGGATAATGGCCTGCCTTCAGAATAATAAACTTCCAGGGCCCGTACCATCCGCTTCCTGTCCGCAGGAGATATCTTCTCTGCTGATTCCGGATCTACCTGGTGTAGTAAGGAATGCAAATAATTATTGCCTTTTCTTTCTGCAGCCCGGTGCAGTTTTTTTCTTAACTGCTCATCTTTGCCCTGGCTACTAAAAGAATAATTATCCACTACAGCGTGTATATACAGGCCGGTTCCTCCCACCAGCACAGGTAGCTTACCCTTTTTACCAATACCCTGTATGGCTTCCTCCGAAAGCTTTTTGTAAGATGAAACATTAAATTCTTCGTCAGGATCTACTAAATCTATCAAGTGGTGGCTTACTGTTTCTCTTTCTTTACGGCCGGGCTTGGCGGTACCAATATCCAGGTAGCGGTATACTTGTGCTGAATCCGCAGAAACAATTTCCCCACCCGTTTTTTGGGCTACCAGCAATCCTGCTTCACTTTTCCCCGCCGCGGTAGGACCGGCAATAACCAGGAGCGGTATTTTAACCTGCTTTTGGCTCAATGTTTTCTTTCTCCTCCCCCCCGGTGAAATGCTTTCTGTAGCTCTTTTACAGTAAAAGACAGCGCGGCCGGCCTCCCGTGGGGGCAAAAGCTGGCATTTTCCGTCTGTTCCCACTGGCTTATCAAATCTTCCATTTCTTTTCGATCCAGGCCCTGGTTAGCTTTAACCGCACCTTTACAGGCAAACACTTTAAACATTTCCAGGGCTTCCTCACCGGAATACTCTCCCACTTCAGTCAATTCTTCGACAATATCCAGCATTAAGCGTTCATTAAAGTGATCCATCAAAAATGATGGCACTTCACGAATGATGCAAATATTATTCCCAAAAGGCTCTATTTTAAAACCAATTTTCTCCAGGCCGGGCCCCATTTCGTTAAACATCTGCATCAGGGAAGAAGGCACTTCCACGGTTACGGGAATCGCCAGGCTTACGCGGGGCACCCGGGAACGATTATACTCTTCAACAAATTTCTGGTACAGTACTCTTTCGTGCGCCGCATGCTGGTCAACCAGCATAAGATTGTCACCTTTCTGCATTACTATATAAGTAGAGAGATACTGACCAATAACCCGGGTTTCACCGGTAGCTCCCAAGGTATTTTCTTCCATCCCGGCTTCTAAAGGCCCCCTCCGGGTTTCACTTGTATTATAATTTTCCGCGACTTTATTTTCCCTGGAATGCTCCGTTCCTGCTTCATGATGTTTGTTAGCCTCTGAAAAAACATTAGAATCTGTACCAGAAGCAGCTGGCGGGGTATATGAACCTGGTTTTACCAAACTACCGCCCTCCAGCCTTGACCGCGGCTTCTCCCGTTGTTCCCGCCGGTATCCGCTGATTAACCTTTCCTGGACTTTCCCTACGGAGAACTGGTCTGTTTTATCCGCTGCATTATTACTGTATTCCGGGGCTGCATAACCGCTTTCGGGAAAATAATAAGCCGGAGAACTGTACCTCAGGGCCCGGGAAACTGCTTTATACACCAGGTCTTCTACATTTCCGGAGTTGTGGAAACGGACCTCCGATTTGGAAGGGTGGACATTAACATCTACAAAAGAAGGCAGCAGATCCACATAAATTACTGCTATGGGAAAACGGTTGGCATCTAACAACCCGCGGTAACCCTTTTCCATCGATCTGCTTACTGTAGGGCTATTAACCATGCGGTTATTTACCACAACATTCTGGTAGCGGCGGGATGACCTGGAAACATAAGGCGGAGAAATATACCCCCTTACAACCATTTCTTGTTCTTCATCCCTTTCCTCTATGGGAACCATGGAACGGGCAACCTCCCTGCCGTACGCTTCCGCAACAATGTGCAAAATATCACCGTCTCCCCTTGATTTCAAAAGGAGCTTATCTTCACTAAAAAGTACAAGCGATACCCATGGATGAGAAAAGGCTATCCCCGTAATCATCCGGGTTATCCGGGAGACCTCTGCACTACGTGATTTTAAAAACTTCTTCCTGGCCGGGGTATTAAAAAAAAGATCCTTTACGCAAACTTCCGTACCTTCCGGGCATCCCGTTTCTTCCCGGGTTACAATTTCCCCGCCTTCCAGGTTAACAGCAATTCCCACCTCTGCACCACGCTTTTTGGTAGTAAACATCATCCGGGAAACGGAGGCTATACTGGGAAGTGCTTCTCCCCGGAAACCCAGCGTGTCTAAACTAAAGTAGAGCTGTTCCACGGAGTGTAGCTTGCTGGTAGCGTGCCTTTGAAAAGCCAGGGGAATTTCACGGGAAGCCAGTCCATGCCCGTTATCAAAAACGGTTATTTCCTCCAGGCCGCCTTCCTTAATTTTAACTTCAATATAATCGGCGCCTGCATCCAGGGAATTTTCCACCAGTTCCTTAACCACCGATGCAGGATTCTCCACAATTTCGCCTGCTGCTATCTGTTCCGCAACTTGAGGGGAAAGGACCTCTATTTCCGGCATTCCTATACCTCCTTCTTTTCCAGCCTGCTTGCCTTTTCCTTCAGGTTATAAAGTTTCTGCAGCGCCTCCAACGGAGTTAAAGTATCGGGGTCACTTTCTTTTATTTCTTCTATTATTTCTTTTTCTTCTTCATTAACACCCGGGGCACACCGGCTCAAATCAATTAAACTAAGCTGCCTGGTACCGTTGTCTCCACCAGCGGATATTCCATTCTGCTTTTCCACTTTATTTAAAATAGCTTCCGCCCTTTTGACTACTACTTCCGGCATTCCGGCCAGCCTGGCCACGTTTATTCCATAACTCTTGTCGGCCCTGCCGGGGACTACTTTTCTTAGGAATACTACTGAACTACCTTTCTCTTTTACCAGGACCGTGTAATTCTTAACCCCCTCCAGTTCTTCCTCCATCACCGTCAGCTCATGGTAGTGAGTAGAAAACAGGGTCCAGGCCCCGATATTCTGCTGAATATATTCCATTACACTGCGGGCAATGCTCATACCGTCGTAGGTGCTGGTTCCCCTGCCAATTTCATCCAGCAATATAAGGGTGGCCGATGTTGCTTCTTCCAGTATGGAAGCGGTTTCGTTCATTTCTACCATGAAAGTGCTTTGACCGCTGCTTAAATCGTCCGAAGCCCCCACACGAGCAAATATACGGTCCATTACCGGCAACTTTGCACTTTCGGCGGGGACAAAACCACCCATTTGAGCCATAAGTGAAATCAAGGCCACGCTACGGCAGTAAGTGCTTTTCCCGGCCATGTTAGGGCCGGTTAAGACTATCATCTTTTCTTCACGGCTCATGTATATATCGTTAGGGACAAAACGCTCTCCAGGGTTTACTTTTTCTACTACCGGATGGCGTCCCTGCTTTATCTCCAGGATGCTGTCTTCTTCCAGGACCAGGGGAGGTTTATAATTGTTCTGAAGAGCTGCGCGGGCCAGGCTCTGCAGGCAATCCAGCTCCGCCAGTATTTCCGAAGCTTTTTGCATCTGTTCCGTATAAGCAATAGCCTGCTTTCTTATCTCTTCAAACAGGCCCTGTTCCAGCTGGGCTACTCTCTGGTCAGCACCGGTAATCTGTTCCTCCATTCTCTTTAATTCTTCGGTTATATATCTCTCCGCGTTAACCAGGGTCTGTTTCCGGTGATATTCCACGGGGACCAGGTGCAAATTGGCTTTGGTTACTTCTATATAATAGCCAAACACCCGGTTGTAACCGACTTTTAAAGACTTTATGCCCGTTCTTTCCCGTTCTTTTTTCTCCAGCTCCAGCAGCCAATCTTTGCCTTCCCGGCAAACGGTCCGCAGCTGATCTACTTCCGGGCTGTAACCGTCCTTTATTATTCCCCCTTCGTTGAGGGTAAGAGGCGGTTCCTCTACTATCGCTTCCTCAAGAGTATTAACCAGATCGGCAAACAGGGGGAGCCTATCCACCGCCGCATGCAAAAACTGTGAAGAGGCATCCTCCAGGCTTTCTTTTACACGGGGGAGCATTTCCAGCGTCTTTCTCAAGGCTACCAGGTCCCTGGCATTAACATTGCCGAAATTTAACCTGCTGCACAACCTTTCCAGGTCCCACATCTTTTTTAAAAATGAACGAAGGTCTTCCTGCTTCGCCTCTTTTTTGACCAGTTCCCTTACTCCTTCCTGGCGCAGCTTTATATTATGCAAATCTTTTAAGGGCTGCTCTACCCACCTTTTCAGCATCCTTCCTCCCATGGAGCTGCAGCTGTGATCCAGGACCTCCAAAAGCGAACCTTTCTTTTTGCCCTCCCGTATAGTCTGCACCAGCTCCAGATTACGGCGGGTAATACCGTCCAACACCATGTATTCCCCAGGAAAATACATTTCTACAGGGCGCAGGTGCTGCAGGCTTCTTTGATATAGTTTCTTTATGTACATCAACAGGGCACCGCTGGCCTTTACCGCCAGGGGATAAGTCCCGGGGTTCAGGGCTCTTAAACACTCTTCACCCCACTGCTCTGCAATTTCTTTTTGCCCTTGCGTTAAAGAAAAATAACTGTTTTCCATCCGCTCTATCAATGCCCCGTTCCATACTTCCAGGCATTGCATTAAAGCCGGGTCATCTTCTCTTACCTCCTGCGGACATATGCACTCAGAAGGCTGAATCCTTTGCCATTCTCCTTTTAATGTGGACAGTGAATTATCTCCTTTTATTTCGGTGACCCAAAAGCTTCCCGTGGATATATCGGTTACGGCCAGTCCACACTTCTTTTCCCCTTCTTCCCTTACCAGGGCGGCCAGGTAATTGTTACTGGTATCTTCCAGCATATCGGGATCCGTTACTGTCCCCGGGGTAGTTATCCGGGTGACTTCCCTCTTGACCAGTCCCTTGGCCAGGGAAGCATCTTCTACCTGGTCACATAT
The DNA here is from genome assembly GCA_003554525.1 of Syntrophomonadaceae bacterium. Taxonomy (GTDB): domain Bacteria; phylum Bacillota; class Dethiobacteria; order DTU022; family PWGO01; genus PWGO01. Next base: position 7,050 of record PWGO01000088.1, read on the forward strand.
AACAATCTTGTACCCTTTTTCTATAAGGCGGGCTGTATAACTGGAAACAGCATGAACCGGGACTCCAGCCAGGGGAACAGGGTTGTCTTTGCCTACATCCCTGGTAGTGAGAATTATATCCAGTTCCCGGGAGACCATTTCCGCATCCTCGTAAAATACTTCGTAAAAATCACCTACCTGGAAAAAAACTACTTTGTCCTGGTGACTGTTTTTTATATCCAGGTACTGCTGCATCATGGGGGTAAGCTTTTCCGACAAGGAAGTTCCTCCTTTCAACAGGTAAAAGAAGTAAAAGCAGACGTATTCCAGCTACTCCAGCAAAACCACCCGGCTATTCCAGCACTCCAGCTTTCAGTTTTTGTCCTTTTGTGTATTCCAGCTCACCCTGCAGGTGCCAGGTTTTTGCTTCTTTAATCCTGATATGAGCTGCTTCGCCTTCCAGTCCGGGTGATCCGGGAAAATGAGCCAGCTTGTTAGTTCTGGTTCTTCCGGTCAGCATACTGGAATTTTCCCTGCTAATACCTTCTACCAGGACCTCTACCAGCTGCCCCTCCAGCTGGCGGTTTATCTCCAACCCAATTTCTTTCTGGCGTTCAATTAGTTTCTGTATCCTTTCTTTTTTGACCTCCTTGGGAATATTGTCCTTTTCCCGGGCCGCCGGGGTACCTTGCCGGGGAGAATAAACAAAAGTATATGCGGCATCAAAGCGTATTCTTTCCACCAGTTCCATGGTCTCCTCGAATTCTTCCTTCGTTTCACCAGGATATCCAACAATTATATCTGTAGTAATGGCTACTCCTTCCACATAATTCCTGATTAAATCTATTAAGCCCAGGTAATGTTGTCGCGTGTAGCCGCGGTTCATTTTTTTTAATATGCGGTTGCTGCCCGCCTGGAGGGGGAGGTGAACATGCTCGCACACTTTGCTTAAACCAGAAACCGCTTTTATTATATTCTCATTAAAGTCGCGGGGATGCGAAGTCAAAAAGCGCAGGCGCTGGATACCTTCTACACGGTTTAACTCTTCCATTAAAGACGCAAGATTCACGTTATCCGGGAGATCTTTACCGTAAGCGTCCACGTTTTGGCCCAACAAGGTTACTTCCCGGTACCCTTTATTGCCCAGGGCCTTCACTTCTTCCACTACATCTTCAAAAGTACGGCTTTTTTCCCTTCCCCGCACATAGGGAACTATACAATAAGAGCAAAAATTGTTGCAGCCGTATATTATGGGCACCCATGCGTGAAAAGAGCTTTTCCGGTTAACCGGTTGACCTTCGCGCTTAACCCCCTCTTGGATATCTATATCCACCACGGTCTTCCGGCTTTCCATAGTTTCTTCCATAAGCTGGGGAAAACGGTACAAAGAATCCGTGCCGAAAATGATGTCTACATGCCTGAAATTTTTCTTTATATATGAGGCCATTTCTTCCTGCTGGCTCATACAGCCGCCAACGGCAAGTATTCTGCCTCTTTTCTCTTCCTTCCACCGGCGCAATCTACCCAGGAAAGCAGCTACTTTGTCTTCAGCCTTCTTGCGAACGGCACAGGTAACCAGTACCAGCAGGTCCGCCTCCTCTTTGGTGACTGCAGGCTCGTAACCCAGAGACTCCAGAATTCCATCAAGGACTTCCGTATCGGATTCGTTCATCTGGCATCCAAACGTAACTATATGGTATCGTTTTCCGCTTTGCATATACAGCAATCCTCTCCTTGTGTTTGTCCGACATTTTACAGGGTACCGCAAAGCACCTGCTGGTAAACCTGCTATTAACAAGTTTACATCTGTCCATTGCCGCAAACTTTATTACCACTATAATTTTATCATTAACCGGCCTGAAATTTAAATTAAAAAAATACTTGCTAACTTGTTTTTGCTTCTTAACCAGATCCCGCCTTGAGTTTTCATCATAACCGGTACTTTGCTTATTTTGCAATTGCTTCTTAACCCGGCTAGCTGTACAAAAAAACGGTAATAATTTACCGTTTAAAACAAAGACTAATTTTACCTCTCCGTTACTTATACATTTTTTTACTCAACTAAAAACTTCGCCGGCGGAAACTCTTCCTTGTCGCGGTTGAGTTAAAGCGGGTAAATACACGTGAAAGCTGGTGCCCTGGCCCTGGAGGGATTCTACTTCTATTTCCCCCCCGTGTTTTTTTACTATATGATAGGAAGAAAAAAGGCCCAGCCCGCTGCCTTTTTCTTTGGTGGAAAAATGGGATTCAAATATCCGGTCCAGCAACTCATGTGATATTCCTTTACCGTTATCAATAATCGATAATTTTACATAATTTCCCGGCTCCAGGGAATTGTTTTTATGTTTATCTTTGTCCGTGTCCGTCAACCCGTAATTTTCCGCCTTAATTATTATTTTACCCTTTTTCTCCATGGCCTGCAGTGCATTTAAAAGCAAATTATTAATTACCTGTTTTATAGCATTTACATCCACGTTCACCCTGCGCAAACTTTTCGGGAGATCATAACATAATTCCACCTCGCTATCCCCGAACATGATCTCCGCTGTTTCATCCACAATTTTCTTTAAATCCGCCTCCACTTTATTTATCCGCGTATACTGCAGTACGTCCTGCACCAGCTCTTCCGCCTGGAAAGATGCCTCTTCAATATTTTTCAACTTGAACTTAAGCTTTTCCCATTTACCGTTTTCCAGGTAAAGACGGGCTAAAGAAGAGTTGCCCGACAACATGGTTAAAACATTTTTCAGATCGTGTACCAGGCTTCCTGCTGCCGCGTTCAGGCACATTTTATTATACGTTTCTATTTCCCCATTACCCGGGGCATTAACTGGTTCCTGCAGGCGTCTTAAATTAAAAAGCACCCTGTTTTTAAGATCTTCCTCCCGGTAAGAATCCATGATTACATCCAGGACCCTGTTTATTTTTCCACCTTTAAACCATTCCCCGTTTGTGCCGTCTACAACAACCATGAAATAAGTATTACTCACTTCCTGCAGGTTAAATTTATTATTAATCGCTTCAAAATACTCCCGATCAATGATTACCAGTCCTGGCTTTAATTCTTTAACATAATAGAATATTTTACCCGGTTCTAAAATAGCATTGGTACATGTACCAAGCTCCATCTCTTCCATAAACTTAGAAATTGCCTGGCGGTAGTGACGAAAGCCGGTTGCCAGCAATATCTCCATAAATTATTACCTCCCTAGCCAACATATTACAGTGTGCACGGTAATTTTGTCAATAATCAAAAAAAGGTTGACTGATAATGAATAATATCGAACTTTTTAAAAACAGGCTGGTTAAAGGCACCGCTATATTAACTGTTTCCGGCATAATTGCCCGCGCCCTGGGACTGCTTTACCGTATGCTGCTTTCGCGTCTAATAGGCGCTGAGGGCCTGGGGCTTTTCCAGTTGATTTTACCAGTATATATTCTTATGGCAGCGGTTATCAGTTTTGGACTCCCGGGGGCGGTAACCAAAATGACTGCGGAACGCCATGCCCTGAACGATACCAGGGGGCAAGTTAAATTAAAAGTTATTGCTTTCAGGCTGGTCCTGGCCAGCGCCGCTTTAACCGTATTTATATACTGGATTGTAATATTCAGCCTGGGTAGTTCAATATTCCCGGATAACCGCGTTATCCTCCCACTGAAACTGGCTCCACTTGGCTTTTTTTTTGCCGCCATGTCTCAAATAATAAGGAGCTATTTCCAGGGAATGAGCAACATGACCCCCACAGCGGTCTCTCAAGTTGTGGAACAATTTTTCCGTTTTTCCCTTGGTCTTATCCTTGCTATTGTTCTTTTACCCTACGGCCTGCACTATTCTGTACTGGGAATTATGGGCGGCATTATCTGCGGGGAGATACTGGGCTTTTTAAGCCTGCTGGGTTTTCAACATCTCCACTTTAAAAAAAGCGGCTTTAATCTCCTTTCCGAAAAAGAAAAATCTTATAACCCGGTACCTGTAGTTAAAGAACTTCTTGCCTTTTCCGCTCCTCTCCTGTTTATACGGATAAGCGGATCGTTGACCCACGCTGCAGAATCAATCATAATCCCTTCACGCCTGCAGGAAGCAGGTTTTACTTCCTCTGAAGCGCTGGTTCTTTTTGGTCAGCTCTCCGGCATGGCTGTGCCCCTGCTTTTTTTGCCCACGGTTTTTATTCTTCCCCTTAACAGCGCACTTGTTCCTTATATCGCGCGCAATAAGGTATTAAAAAATAAAAAAAACCTTTCCCGTATGGTTAATCTTTCTTTATGGGGCACCCTGCTTTTAGGTGTGATCTCGGCTTTCTTTTTATATCATTTATCCCCCTGGCTAACTTCCTTCCTCTACGGTGACCTCTCTGCCTCATACCTGGTAGCCATGCTGGCCTGGGCCGCCCCTTTTGCTTACATTCAGTTTACTTCCGCAGCAATACTCCACGGCCTGGGCCGCCCGGGTACTGCGGTAACTTACGATTTTACAGGAACCACCATAGCTCTTTTACTTATTTATTTCCTTACTGCCTCCCCGGAAACAGGTATTAAGGGGGCAGTATGGGGCTACAGCAGCGGTTATATCCTATCCACCCTCCTGGCCTGCATTAAAATACACCGCACCATAAAAAAACTCTGACACCCTGGTACACAGGCATCCACCTGTTACACACTTGACACGGCATCAGTAGTTCCCCCGTTTTTGGTTATTATAAATAATGGGGGGTATTCTCTAAGCTTTCACACCATGAGTAGTTACCAATCCGGTTCTATTGGTGAGCAGAACTATCCATTTTAAAATTTTTCCGGACTAAAAGCTATTTCTCTTCTATTTAAGTAATTTTCCAGGTCCTGAGGGTTGTCCACAGCGTTAACAGCAATTCTTTCCATGGTGCGGGCTACCTTGTCAGCCCATTGCTGGTCGGTTGCATACAACTCGTTTACTGCAGCAAGATTTTCGCCCCGGAAGTGACGCCCGTCCCGGCTGAGGTAATTGCGACGCACTTCTTCAGCCACAGTTAAAATACATTCTTTCCGGCTGGAAAAAGAAGCAGCATACTTCAAGGGTGCTGCATCGTAAGCTTTCCAGCCAAAATAATTGTTATTTCTCCGGGCCAGCTCAGACTCTCCCCAGTTGGATTCATGTACCGCAATAGCAGCCAGGATAAGTGCATTGACACCGGTTTCTTCTTCAGCTTTTACAAACTCTTCCCCGCTTCCCACCAGGTTTTCAGCGCCCTGCTCCTTCCATGCTCTTTCAAACATCTTCGGGGTAAAACCGGAACTGGATAACACCGGAATTTCTGCGCCTTTATCTCCAGTAGATACCAGGTAATTCTGGTATCGGAGCCTGAGTTTTTCTTCCAGCTCTTTATTTACCATTTTTTGCTTATCATGATCTTCTACCAGTTCTGCTACCTGCCCGTAAAGGCTTTCGTTGTTTTGATCCAACTCACCCACTAAATCCTGGATTTGCTCCTCCTGCTGCTTTAACTCTTCTACCAGGTAAATGGAAAAAATACTAACCAAAAATAATAGCGAAAAAAGCACATACATCAACCCGGGCATTACTTTTTTCAAGTATATCCCCCCTCTCTTCTTTGGAAATATGACATAATTCTACATTAAACGATATATTCTACTCTACAAAATATACATCATTTTGGCATATATTTCAACAGTAATATTTCACTTAAACTATTTTTTTTATGAGCGTAACTATTCACCAAGTGAAAGCTCAGAGAATCCCCCCCCACCTTTAATTCCTCCCCCACCAGGGGCTGATCGTTATACACACTTGACACCGGCAAGGGAAGTAGTAAGGCAAGTAGTGTTGTTCCGCTGGCGGGGTGTGTCG
>PWGO01000051.1 GCA_003554525.1 Syntrophomonadaceae bacterium
ATTAAAAGTTTAAAATAAAATATTAACTTTTTATTATAAACTTTTAATCCTGATAAAACCATACCCGGCTATCTAAGTTTGCGCTTACCCAACGTATGCGAAGATATGGGTGATAAAAACACATCATCAGTAGTTACTACAAATGATTTATAATAATTGTAATCTTCTTTGTTAAGCGTATTATTAGAGGAAGCATATTCCAAAAACTGCTTGTTTACTTCCTTTTCCTTGTTTTTTAAATTAAAAATACCTACTATGTCTTTTACCGGAACTATCTGTGAATCTCCAATGTGTAAAAACAAAAACAATCTCTCCTCTCTTAAAATTGATCATCTCAGTATATCATACCATACATGCCTGCCGTTTAAATAACTAAATTTAAATAATTTAATTAAACTTTCCTGTTACCAGTAATTGTACCTCTTATACAGAAGCGATTTAATCTTTTCTCTTACCTCAGGTTGTTTATTCGATACATTTTTGATTAATCCTTCAATTTCTTTTGGATCCAGCCTGTTATCTGGCTCCTTGTAATCAAGCCTGTTTCTATAAATGCCTTTTTTGTTCTCATATTCTTCATCCACATTCCCCTGGAAAAAATATATATCTCTAATACTATTGTAACCGGTATATTCGTTTATTTTCCACATTATCTGTTTTTTTAACATGCTCAGGTGTTGCAGCCATACTGAATTCCTTACTTTAACCCACAACACACCAGATTCTACTTTTACCGCCCTTGAATTCTCGGCAATTTTTTTTCCTACCACCTCGGACCAGCACTCCACAGCCTGCCGGTATTTATAACTCTTATAAATACCTTTCTTTTTCATCCATTCTTCAATTAAATTTCCCGCTATTTTCATTTACCAAACCCCCCCCGTCTAATTTATAAACGGCAAAAGAATTTTTTTCAGCGGGTATTACTTTTTTCTCATAACTGGTTATAAAACATTGCAATCCTTTGTCCTCTACAAAATCCAATACCGCCCTCTTCCTTTTTTCATCCAGCTCAGAAAATACATCATCTAAAAGCAGTATGGAAAACTTGTTGTTTTCCTCTAAAAAATTAAAAAGGGCTATTTTTAAGGACAATACTGCAGTACGCTGTTGCCCTTGTGAAGCATACTTTTTAATGTTTTTATTGTTTATATAAACATTAAAATCCTCTACCTGGGGACCTATCATAGTATACCTCTTTTTTATTTCCTCCTCTTGTTTATCTTTTAATAAATTAAAAAATTGATTATATATCTCTTTTTCCGTAATTTTATCTTTTCCTGTTTTATCCACTTGAGTTACCTCTTCTAAATTTACGCAACTTTTATAATACAGCCGAACATCTTCTTTATTATTAGTAAAAGTTCCATGAATTTCTTTAAAATACTTATCCAGCTTATTTAAAAATTTCATTCTTAAATATACTACCTTGCTTCCGTAAAAACACAATATTTCATCCCAGGACTCCAGATCCTTTCTTTTCACTGCCTGATCTTTTAAAAGGCTATTCCTCTGTCTCAATACTCTATAATATTGTTGAAGATACTTCCAGTAACGGGTATACATCCTGGTTATTTCCCGGTTTAAAAACTTCCTGCGCAACAACGGGCCTTCCTTAATCATTAAAAGATCTTCAGGATGAAATATAACTACCGGGAACATGGAAAAAAAACTATCCCTTTTTACCTCTTTACCATTAACCAGTATTTTTTTTTCTTTATTGTTGGAAAAATATATATTAATATTACTAATATCACCTTTCACCCATACCTTTCCCTTTATTCTAAGGTAAGAACCACCCCATTTAACCAATTCATATTCGTTTTTGGTTTTAAAGGAATGAGCCGTAAGAAGGTAATATATTGATTCTAATAAATTGGTTTTTCCCTGTGCATTTTCTCCGTAAATATAATTTATATTTGGAGAAGGTGTAAAATTTATATCCCCGTAATTGCGGTAATTATGCAGTATAATGTTTTCCAGATACAAGTATATCCTCCCGTTATTCTATTTTTATCGGTAGCACCAGATAAAGAAAGCTTTCGTCTTCTTCAGGCTTTATAATACATGGAGCTTCTTTTCCACTGAAAACTATTAAAATGTTTTCTTTATCAATAACCCTTAATACCTCCAAAATAAACCTTACATTTACGTATATTTCTAACTCTTCCCCTTCCTTACTGTTTAATGATAGCTGCTCTTCCATTATTCCTATATTAGAAGAGGCTTTTATTTCCATATTTTCTTCGTTTACTACAATGTTTGCCGCCTGGGTAGAATGATCTACCAGTAAAGAAGCACGGTTAAGAGTATTTTCCAGTATCTCTTTATTTACCAGGCACCTGGTTACACTTTTTTGAGGAATCACCCCTTTTACTTCCGGATATTTTTCATCTATCAAACGAGAATAAAAATAAATATTATCAAATGAAAAAGCCAGCTGGTTATCCTGTGGAAAAACTGCTACCCGGGAATCATCTTTTAACAGTTTATAAAGTTCTCTTAAAGATTTACCAGGGATTATATAACTACCGTCTCCATAACCCCATCCGGACAGTGGTTTTTCCTGCATTACCAGGCGGTAGGTATCGGAACTGATAACACTTAAAGTATTGTTTTCTATAGAAAACAATACCCCGGTAAACACGGGTCTGCTTTCGTCTTTAGATACCGCAAAAATTGTTTTTCTTATTATATCTTTTAGTTCGCTGCCGGTAAACAGAACAGGGTCCTCTTCCGGCTCCTTTTCAAAAAATACAGGATATTCTTCCGTGCCCATTCCTGTAAGATTAAATTTTGAACTCCCCGATTCTATTTCGATTTTTTTGTTTTCAATATTAATATCTATACTTACTTCTTCCTGGGGAAGGCTTTTAATTACATCAATAAAGCGGGGGGGAAGCAATACTTTCCCATCTTCCTCTACTTCTACCTCTTTTCCATAAGTAGTTTTAATTCCCATTTCCAAATTTGTCGTTAAAAAAGTTATTTCTTCCGGTTTTATTTCCAAAAATATATGGTTTAAAACATGCATAGTAGTTTTTGAAGGCAAGGCTTTTTCTACTATATCCAGGTGATTGCAGATATTTTCTTTCTTGTCTTTGATTAACATAATTTATTTCCCCTTTTTGTTTATTAACAGTAATACATTATTATCAGGAATCATATATATAAATAGTAAAAGAAATAGAGCCTGTTAAAATGTTTATAAGTATTTTCAGCGTTTAGTTTACCTGTTTTCTTTAAATGAATAATCTGTGGAAAAAAAGAAGTCATTATCCACAGAAGCATTCTTATAATATTATTGTGGACAATAAAACACTATTATCAACATGCATATGTTAACTAACCGTTTTGCACGGATTTTTCCAGGTGATCTATAATATCCCTTATTTTAGGGTCGTTGGTTAGCTCCTGGTTTATTTTTTTGTGAGCGTGGATAACTGTAGTATGATCTTTCCCCCCGAACTTTTCCCCAATTTTGGGCAGCGAATTTTCTGTTAGCTCCCTGGACAGGTACATGGCTATCTGCCTGGGAAAAGCCACATTTTTGCTCCTTTTTTTTGCCTGGATATCTTCGGCAGAGATACCAAAATACTGGGCTGTTATTTTAATTATACGGTCTACAGTAACACTTTTTTTATTTTCTACTATAATATTTTTTAAAGCCTCGTTGGTTATCTCCAGGTCAATAGGGGAATTGTTTAAAGACGAAAAAGCCATTACCCTTACCAGGGCTCCTTCCAGTTCTCTGATATTAGTTTCTATCTTGGTGGCAATGTAATTTATTACTTCGTTGGGTAAGTTTACCCCTTCCAAAAAAGCTTTTTTCTTTAAAATAGCAATCCTGGTTTCCAGGTCGGGTGGATGGAGGTCGGTAATTAAACCCCATTCAAACCTGGAACGCAACCTGTCCTCCAGGGTGGGAATATCTTTGGGAGGCCGGTCACTGGATATCACTATCTGCTTGTTGTTTTCGTGAAGTGCATTAAAAGTATGGAAGAATTCTTCCTGTGTCTGTTCTTTTCCCGCTAAAAACTGAATATCGTCTATAAGTAGTACATCTATATTTCGGTATTTATTGCGGAAATCCACGGTTTTGTTGTCCCGGATGGCGTTTATAAATTCATTGGTAAACTTTTCAGAAGAAAGATAAAAGACGTTGGTTTGCTGGTGAATTTTGCGGACAAAATGCCCTATGGCATGCATCAGGTGAGTTTTACCCAGCCCCACTCCTCCGTAAATAAACAAGGGATTGTAAGCTCTGGCCGGGGCTTCGGAAACAGCCAGAGAAGCAGCATGGGCCAGTTTGTTACAGCCTCCCACTACAAAAGATTCGAAGGTATACTTGGGGTTAAGCGTATGTAAAGTTTTGCTAACTTTTACCGCAGAAGTTGAATTTTGTTCTGAATTTTTTTCTGCAAGATTATCTTTTTCCTGTTCTCTATTCCCCGTGGAATTTTCACCCCCCGCAACGCGGGTTGTTTTTAAATTTTCTTTCTTGTTTCCGATTTCACTATTTTCAGAAAAATCAGCTACCCCTTCTTCCTCTACCGCACTGTGAACCGAAGGTGTAGATACAAAATTAATAGAATAGGGCTGATCGGAGACCTTTTTAATAACCTCCAAAAGAAGATCTTTATACCTTGTTTCCAGCCAGTCCTTGGTAAAATCGTTAGGAACTTCAACCACAATGGTGTTTTCTTTAAACGCTACCGGTTTAGTTGACTTTAACCAGGTTTCAAAACTGGGCTTGCTGAGCATTTTTTCTGCTTCTCCCAGAGCCTTTTCCCAGAGATAAGAAAGCTCGGCGGTCATTTTTGACCCTCCTACCTTGTTTTATTATTTTAAAAATTGGTAGCTACTCAAGCCGGCCTTTGTTTGTTTTTTGTTTACGATTTCGGTGTTTGGTATGGATCTTGCAACGGCTAATTTTGGATACCGGGTGGTTTGTACAAATTAAATATTGCTGTTTAAAAGCGTATTAACCAAAACCCGGCTGCTTCTAGTGGCTAAAGATTCTATATTATAGAAGCCTGAGTAGTTCAAAAATTAGAACAAATCTTGTGGTTATCCACAAACAATCCACGGTTATCCACAGATGTTGTGGATAACCGCCTAGTTTTTTCCCTATTGCAATGAAATATTAACAGATGTATTACCTACCTGCAATCTTCAAAAGCGTGGATAATTACTCTCAAACAAAAATAAAATAGAGTAAATCAAATGGATTAATAGATTTCGGAAATCTTGCAGCGTTGACTTTTATGTGATATTATCAACATGTTCCTTCCTGCTCCTGTTTAAGGAATAGGGGCCATTTAGACCAAAGGAGGTGAGAGAAAAAAGTGAGATTTTACGAAAGCGTGTGTATAATTGATTCAGAGCTGGGAGAAGAAGAAAAAGAAAATTTTTTGCAGAGTGTTAAAGAAGCTATAGAAAACAACGAAGGAAGTGTATCTGAAATTAAAGACTGGGGAAATCGAAAACTGGCCTACCCAATAAAAGACCAGCAGGAGGGACACTATTATATAATTTATTTTTCCGGGAACAGTGTTACTACCAGTGAGCTGGAGCGTTTCTTCAAGTTTTCGGAAGAAGTGCTCCGCTACATGTTTATACGCCTGGAAGAAGAAGCGATTTAAAGGGGGTAAGAAAAGTGCTTAACCGGATTGTTCTTATCGGGCGCCTGGTCAGGGACCCGGAGCTGCGTTATACGCCCAATGCGGGAGTAGCAGTAACCAATTTTACCCTGGCCGTAGAAAGGCCTTTTACCAACCAGCAGGGAGAAAGGGAAGCTGATTTTATTAATATTGTGGCCTGGCGCAAACAAGCGGAAAACAGCGCCAACTATTTGAAAAAAGGGAGCCTGGCCGGTGTAGACGGGCGCCTTCAAATAAGATCTTTCGATGATTCCCAGGGAATACGGCGGAAGGCTGCAGAGGTAGTGGCTGACAATGTTAAATTTTTGGACAGACCTCCTTCTTCCGGGAGCAGTGAAAGTGGAGAAGACCTGTCCGGCCAGGAAATGAGCATAGAAGAAGATGACATACCATTTTAAATAGTTTTTTACTATATTGAGCCATATTTGCCAAGAGAGGTGATAATATTGCCAAGGGATAGAGGACGTAAACCAAGAAAAAAGGTTTGCAGCTTTTGTCAGGAAAACATAAAAAAAATAGATTACAAACAGTACGATAAATTAAGCAAGTATATAACAGAGAGGGGTAAAATACTGCCTCGCAGGATAACCGGTAACTGTGCCAATCACCAGAGACAGTTGACACGGGCCATTAAAAGGGCCCGTATTCTGGCACTATTGCCTTTTACCTCGGATTCCTGAAATTTCGCTGTTGTTCCCAGCTGTTGCCCTTATGGAAATAGAAGGTAATTAAAACATATCGGTGCTGGAAATGTATTTTTGGCACCTTTTTTCTATGTAGTGGACTGTACCACCGGCCTGGACCAGGAAATAAAGCAATTTATTACCTGGTTGTTTCAGGCTGGACGTTTCAGGCTGGACCAGGTATTTATTTTATGCATCAATAACGGGGGGGGCTAGTATGCTTTTTTACGGGGATCGAGAAGAGAGCCTGGCCAAGAGTTTAAACGTGGTGGAAAACCTTAAAAACAGGCTGCTCACCCTGCTGGCCCGGTTGTTTGATCTCATTTCGCAGGGAAAACAAGATCTGGTTAAAAAAACGCTGGGCGAGGTAATACTTAACAGCTATCTCCTGGGGAGAAGGCTGGGAATTAGCTACCAGGCAATGGATAAAGAGCTGGTAAAGCAAGCGCAGGATTACGTGGAAAAAAAAGACGAGGTAGAAGAGTATTTTGGTGATATTACGGATTTGTTGCAGTATTACCGGGTACAGAAGAAATAAAGTAGAAGGGAGGCATTAAATTAAAATGAAAGTTATATTAAAGGAAAATATATCTAATCTCGGCACTAAAGGAGAGGTTAAGAATGTAAGTGATGGCTATGCCCGAAACTACTTGATTCCCAAGGGTATGGCGGAGGAAGCTACCCCGGCAAGGTTAAAGGAATGGGAAAAACAGAAAAAGATAATAGAGAAGAAAGAACAAAAGGAAGAAGAAAAGGCACGGGAAATTGCGGAAAAATTAGAGGGGCAAAAAATTAATTTTAAGTTAAAAGCAGGTGAAGAAGGCAGGCTGTTTGGTTCCGCAACTTCGGCGGACATATCGGAGGCGCTTAAAGAGAAGGGGTACGAGATAGATAAACGCAAAATTGAACTGGAAGATCCCATTAAAAACACAGGAAATCATGAAATTGAAATAAAACTTATGCCAGGCATTACTACCCGTATTCAGGTGGAGATTGAAGGCACGAAATAAGTTGTTTTAAAATAATGGTAGCGCAAAAATTCAGGGAGTGGGTTTAAGTGATAGAAGAAAAGATACCTCCCCAGAACCTAGAAGCCGAGCAGTCAGTGCTGGGTTCCATGATTATTGAAAAAGATGCCATATTTGCCGCTACAGAGGTATTATCAGAAGAGGATTTTTATAGAACGTCACACCAGAAAATTTTTAATGCAATAGTAAAACTCACAGAAAAGAATGAGCCTGTCGACCTGGTTACCCTCTCCGAAGAACTTAGCAGCCTGGGTGTGCTGGAGGAAGTGGGGGGTAATTCTTACCTTACCTCCCTGGCCAACGCGGTACCTACTGCCGCCAATGTAAAATATTACGCCACTATAGTATGGGAAAAAGCTTTGCTTAGAAGAATGATAAGAACCTCTACAGAAATAGTTACCCGCGGATATGAGCCCCCGGAAGATGTGGTGGAATTTTTAGATGAAGCTGAACAGATGATTTTCCAGGTATCCCGCGAATTGAGCGGAAAAGGCTTTGTTCCGCTGAAAGATGTATTAATGAGTACATTCGACCGCATAGAGCGGATTTACGAAGAAAAAAAGGGGGTAACCGGGCTTCCCACGGGATTTATTGACCTGGATCAAATGCTTTCCGGGCTGCAGGAATCTGACCTGGTTATAGTAGCGGCAAGGCCCAGCATGGGAAAAACCACTTTTGCGCTAAACATGGCACAGCACCTGGCTGTATCCGAAAATTTGCCGGTAGCATTTTTTAGCCTGGAAATGTCTAAAGAGCAGCTGGCCCAGCGCCTTTTGTGTGCCCAGGCTGACCTGGATGCTCAGAGGCTGCGGCGCGGTTACTTGAGTGAAGAAGAATGGCCGCGCTTGACCAGGGCGGTAGGGCCGTTAAGTGAAGCCCCGCTGTACATAGATGACACTGCAGCCCCGTCGGTTATGGAAATGAGAGCCAAGGCGCGGCGGTTAAAAGCGGAAAAAGGGCTGGGGGCCATTTTTGTTGATTACCTGCAGTTAATGAACATGCACGGAAAATCAGAAAACCGCCAGCAGGAACTTTCAGACATATCCCGTTCATTAAAATCCCTGGCCAAAGAATTAAATATACCCGTGATAGCCCTGTCTCAGTTGAGTCGGGCTGTAGAAAAAAGGGACAAAAAAAGGCCTATTTTAAGCGATTTAATGGAATCCGGGGGTATTGAAGCCAACGCGGATGTAGTTTTGTTTATTTACCGTGAAAATTACTACTTTAATGATTCGGAGAAAAAAAATATTGCCGAAATAATTGTAGCCAAACAGAGAAACGGCCCCGTTGGAGAAGTAGAGCTGTTGTTTATGAATAATTTTAACAAATTTCAAAATATGGCGCCTCAACATCTTTCAGAAGAAACGTCATAAAAATAAGGGATAATAACCCGTAAAGAGGTGTAGCTGTTGCCTGAACACAAGTATGATGTGATAATCGTAGGTGCCGGCCCGGCGGGCATTTTTGCCGCCCTGGAGTTATGTCGTCAAAAAAAAGCTCCCAGAATATTGATTCTGGAGAAGGGGCCGGATATTTACAAGAGAAACTGTCCCTCTACCAGCCGCAACTCCTCCTGCCTGCGTTGTGAGCCGTGCGATATTTTATCCGGGTGGGGAGGAGCCGGCGCTTTCAGTGATGGAAAGTTAACCCTTACTTCTGAATTCGGCGGGGTTTTAAATGAGTATCTGGAACCCTCCCGGGTGAATAACCTGATTCATCATGTAGACGAAGTCTACCTTTCTTATGGGGCTTCTCCCCATGTTTACGGCGGAGAAAATGAAAAAATCAAGGAGCTGCAGCGCCTGGCGGCTACGGCTGACTTAAACCTGATCCCCGCCTCCATAAGACACCTGGGAACAGAAAACTGTTACAAAATTTTATCCCGGCTTTATAGCGAATTGCAGGAGAAGGTGCAGATCAATACCGGCGAAGAAGTAAAAGAAGCAGTAGTGGAAAACAACCGCGTCAGGGGCGTGCTAACTAAAGATAATACTTACTACCAGGCTGATCATGTGGTATATGCGCCTGGCAGGAGTGGTTCACGCTGGATGCTCGAAGAGGCTCGCCGCCTGGGATTGAGGGGCATCAACAATCCTGTAGATATTGGGCTGAGGGTAGAAGTTCCAGCGGTGATAATGGAGCATATTACTTCCAGTGTATACGAATCCAAGCTAATATACTATTCTCCTTCTTTTGATGACCGGGTTCGCACTTTCTGTATGAACCCGTATGGAGAAGTAGTGACGGAAAACAACGAGGGTTTAATTACTGTCAACGGACACAGTTACGCGGACCAAAAAACGGGAAACACCAATTTTGCCCTGCTGGTTAGCAAAACTTTTACCGAGCCCTTTAAAGAGCCCATAACTTACGGGAAAAATATTGCCAGCCTGGCCAACCTGCTGGGTGATGGTGCAATAATCCAGAGGCTGGGCGACCTCCTGGTGGGGCGCCGTTCCACTGAAGAAAGAATTAAAAGGGGTCTGGTTTCTCCTACTTTGACCAGGGCTACCCCCGGGGATTTAAGCCTGGTTCTGCCTTACCGGCATTTGCTGTCAATACTGGAGATGCTGGAGGCGCTGGATAAACTTGCCCCGGGAATCAACTCGAGGCATACCCTGCTATACGGGGTAGAAGTAAAATTTTATTCCTTCCGGCTTCAATTAAATAACCACCTGGAGAGCAGGGTAGAAAACCTCTTTGCTATTGGTGACGGTGCAGGGGTGACCCGGGGGTTGCTGCAGGCCTCGGCTTCAGGTGTAGTAGTGGGGCAAGAAATCGGAAGCAGGCTGCAGTAAAACAAAGAATAAATTTTTAAGCCAGTGGTTAATAATATATATTTATCAGAGCCCTTTCCAGGGGAAGGGATAAATTACTATTTAATGTTAATATTAATGCTAAAGCTTGTTTGGCTTAGAAATTTCACTTTAGGGTGCTAATTTTAATTTACGGAAGGGATTTTATTATAAGAGTAGAAGTAATTGTAATGTAATATTATGGTTTGACGGAGGTGGTGTATACATGCAGTTGAAGACCAGCAAAAACAAAAACATGGAAGCAGAAGGCAGCGAAAAAGACAAGCCAAACCCGGTCTTATCTCTAATTACAGCCGTTTTAAACCGGGCGAGGAAGTTGTTTTCTCCAAATATATCTGTTTTTTCTTACATATTTTTATCTTCTGTAATGATGTTGAGCATTTTCGGGGCAACCCTCTACCTGGAAAGCATTTATCATGTGGTTAGTGTAGACGGCCGCGAAATAGGGGTGGTTGACAGCAAGGCAGAAATCCTGGAATACATTGAGGAGCTCAAAGAAACCTGCCGCGCCAGGAAGGGCATGGAAGTAGAGCTGCAGGAGCAAGTATCGTTTGAACAAGAAGTGCGCTTTGGCGAAGATGAAAACCCAGGAGCTGTCAGGCAGAAATTGGAAAGTTTAAGCTTTAAAAGCGTGGCCTATTCGGTTGAGGTAAACGGTGAGCCATTAATGCTGGTAAAAAACAGGGAAAGCTTAAATAAAGCGTTAAAGGATCTTAAAGAAGAGTATTCTGGCAGCGGAAACCTGGAGCACGTTGACATCCGGGAAGATATAAATTTAATTAAGACAAAAGCCGAACCCGGTGAAGTCAAGTCGGCGGAAGAAGCTTCTCAAAAACTGCTGGGTGGAAAAGACCGCAAGGAAGTACACCGTATATCCCGCGGGGACACTCTTTCCCGTATATCGCGCCAGTACGAGGTGCCCGAAGAAGAAATAAACCAGGCTAACCCTGGTGTAGACGAGTATAACTTGAGAGAAGGAGAAGAGCTGGAGTTAGTGTACGAAGAACCTCTTCTGACAGTGGAAACCGTGGAAAAAGTTAAAGAAAAAGAAAGCGTACCTTTCCCTGTGGAAACTGTAACCAGCAGCGACATGCTTGCAATGCAGCGGGAAATAAAGCAAAGCGGCGAGCAAGGGGTAAAAGAAGTTAAATATGAAGTTAAATACGAAAACGGCAGAGAAGTTCACAGGAAAAAAATCGCAGAAAGCGTGCTGGAAGAACCGCGGAAGCAGGTAGAAAAAACAGGTACAGCCACCCATCCCTCTCAGTCAAAGGGGCCGTTTAAATGGCCGGTAGAAGGCGGGGGCAGGATAACCCAGCCTTTTGGAGGGGCACACCGGGGGGTAGACATAGCCTCCAGCAGGGGAACTCCCATACTGGCAGCGTATGACGGAGTAGTATCTTCAGTAAGAGAACACTTTGGAAGTGCAGGCCACGTAGTAACCCTCCGGCACAATATTGAAGCAAGCACTTATTATACTGTATACATGCATAACGATGTAAACCTGGTAAGCGAAGGAGAGAAGGTTAGCCGGGGGCAGACTATAGCCAGAATGGGGGATACCGGAAGAGCTACCGGAGTACACCTTCATTTTGAGATACGCAAAGGTTTGGATAACCGCAACGCTTCTGTAGATCCTCTAAATTATTTTTCCCCTTGAGCGAAACCCCCTTCGTGAGCTTGCCCTGGTGGTAGAAGAAAAAAGAGTCCGTAGCAGAGCAAACGCCACCTAAGCAAATGGGAATGCGGGGAAGAAGGGAAACACCTCCCTGGCATAGAATAAAAACTATAAAACAGGGCAAGTGTAATTTGCTGCAAGGCAGGTTAATTATGGCCTTTTTAAAAATACTGGTAGTTGATGATGAGCAGTCTATAGCGGAAATAATAAAATACAATCTGGAAAAAGAAGGTTTTCAGGTTATTCTTGCTTTTAACGGAGTGGAAGCGGAGGAAAAAGCGCTGCAGGAAGAGCCTGATTTGATAATACTCGATATTATGCTTCCTTACAAGGACGGTTTGCAGGTTTGCAAAGAGATCCGCTCCCGGGGAAGCGCTGTGCCGATTATCATGCTTACGGCCAGGGAAGCGGAGGTGGACAGGGTTGTAGGCCTGGAGCTGGGGGCGGATGACTATGTGACCAAGCCTTTTAGCGCCAGGGAGGTTACCGCACGGGTAAAAGCCATTTTAAGGCGTGCTGCCGGCGGAGAAATGCAGGAGAAGAAATTTATAAAACAGGGGGAACTGGAGATAAACTCGGAGTTAATGGAGGTTTATATAAAAGGGAAACAGGTGGAGCTTACCACTAAAGAATTTTCACTGCTTTATTTTTTGATGAACCACAGCGGCCAGGTTTTCAGCAGGGAAAAGCTGTTGGACAGGGTATGGGGTTACCAGTATGCCGGGGAAGCAAGAACGGTTGATGTTACGGTCAGGAGGGTAAGGGAAAAGATTGAAAAAGATCCAGGAAATCCGGAATATATATGTACTAAAAGAGGCGTAGGTTATTATTTCCGGAGGCAGCCCTGATGTTTAAAGGCTTACAGTGGAAAATAGTACTTGTGTATACATTGCTTTTGTTTTTTGCTCTCCAGGTGATTGGTGTTTACCTGGTTCAGTCCCTGCAGCAGTATTATTTTAGTAATTTTGTTGTGGGTATAGAAAACCAGGCCAAGCTGCTCTCTACTCTTTTAGACGCACGAATTTTAGAAGGTGAAGAAGATGATGTCGCCGAACTTATTGAAGAATTCCGGGGTTACGAGGAGACCGATATAATTGTTTTGGACCGTTATTCCAGGGTAATAGGCACTTCCGGCTTTACAGAAGAGATTAAAGGTCAACGCTTGATCAAAGAAGAAGTAACCAGGGCACTGGGAGGAAGCCCGGGTGACGAAGTACGGATTAACCCGGAAAACGGGGAAAGGCATTACTACCTGGCTCACCCCGTTAAGGAAGAAGGGATAGTAAACGGGGTGGTATATTTAAGCAGCTCTTTAAAAGATATTGACCGGACGCTGGCGGAAATAAAGGGTATATTAATTTCTGGCTCGGCAGTGGTCCTTATGGTCAGCTTGACTGCAGGTATTATGCTGGCTCGCACTATTACCAGCCCGGTTGCGGAAGTAACCAGGAAAGCTGCTGAACTGGCCCGCGGAGATTTTTCCCAACGCATAAAAGTGCACTCGGAGGACGAAATAGGCCGGCTTTCACAGATGTTTAATTATCTTGCCCAACGCCTGAAATCAACTTTAAACGAGATGTCGCTGGAAAAGAGCAAGGTAGAAGCCATCTTAAATTATATGAGCGACGGTATTATAGCCTTTGATGGAAACGGGACCCTGATTCACATTAACCCGGCGGCCCGACAGATGCTGGACAGGGTAATTTCTTTTTCGCTGGAACAGGAAAGTTCCGGGCTGCAGCTTTTAAAAAACCTGGTTGGAGAACAGAAAGTAGAGGAGTTTAATAAAAGCGGGAAGCCGTTTTCCGTAGAAGTTTCCTGGAACAGCCCTTCAGCAACCATACAGGTTGGTGTGGCCCCGTTTAGAGAAGAAAAGGGACAGCTAAAAGGAGTGCTGGTAGTTTTGCACGATGTAACTCGCGAGAGAGAAATGAGCCGGCGCCAGAGGGAGTTTGTGGCCAATGTATCCCATGAATTAAAAACCCCCTTGACTTCTATCAAGAGCTATACGGAGGCTCTCCTGGAAGGTGCGGCGGAAGACAGAGAAGTCAGGGACAGGTTTTTAGGCGTGGTAGACAAAGAAACGGAGCGCATGGTTTCCATGGTAAAGGATTTGTTGGAACTTTCCCGGCTTGACGACCAGGCTACTGTTTTAAACCGCGAGAAAAAATACCTGGTAACCATGGTTGAAGATGCTATAGAGACAGTGAAATACAAGTATTATCCCGGCCCTTCTATAAGTGTAGAAGTGGACCCGGACCTGATGGTTATGGTAGATAAAGAAAGGATAAAACAGGTATTTATTAACCTTCTCGGCAACGCTTTTAAATTTACCCCGCAGGAAGGCCGGGTTGAAATAGTAGCACACCGCGAAGACGGGTGGGTGTTAGTAGGCATAAAAGACAGCGGCAGCGGGATACCTGTCGAAGAGGTAACGCGGGTGTTTGAACGGTTTTACCGGGTGGAAAAAACGCGGTCCAGGGATTTTGGCGGCACCGGCCTGGGCCTTTCTATATGCAAACAGGTGCTGGAAGCACACGGGGGCAGGATATGGATAGAAAGTCAGCCGGGAGAAGGCACTTGTGCGTGGTTTACCCTGCCTGCTGTGCCATAAATAACCGGGAGCGGATAAAGGGCCGCGGAAAAGATAAAAATGGAAAAGATAAAAATGGAAAAGATAAAATTTATTATACTGTTTTACCTGGTTATCCAGAGCATGGTGTTTACGTATATACTGTGGTTTGGGTCCCCGGATTACGAAGAGATAGAATACACGGTTAAAGAACCTTACGTATTTCAAGAAAGGCTGGATATTGAAGAAGCGGTCACCCCTTCCGCAGTAGTAATGCCCCGCGACGGGGAAGGGGTTTATTTTTTGCAGCCGGGGATGCCCGCCTGTGATACCATATGGGAAAAATCCCGGGAGTTGTTAAGAGACTCCCGCCGGGAAGAAACAGAGGCTCTACAAGCTGCAGGAGTTGAAGAACCTGAAGCAGTTTTTTATTTTGACCCGCCTTTTCCTTTAACGGGAGGAATATTGCGGGCAGAGGAAGAAAATATCCAGGTAACCGGACTGGAAATATATGAACTCCCGGAAGATGATGGAATTCGGGAGGTGTTTTGGAAAGTCCATGGCTATAAAGAAAAAGGTGAAGAAGAAAAAGTGTTGGCAGGGAGTAGCGGCAGCGAAACCTGGAAAGACATAAAAACTGAGATGGAAAAAGCACGTGAAAAAGAAGCAAGGGTGTACATTAAAGTAAAAGAAGAAGAGATAGAAGAACAGTTGCCGGAAGGAATGAATGCTGCCCTCCAGGGAGATGCAGGTTATATCTATTTGCCAGGGGAAAACGTGGAGCTTTCTTCTTTGTTTTTGGAGAAAGAAAATTTTTCTGCAGAAAAACTGATAAAAGCTATTTTCCTGGATCCTAACCTGGTAAGGAAAATTGAAGAAAGGGACCAGGATGTAATTTATACTGACGGGGAAAAGTTCCTTAATTTCTCCGGCAGCAGTTTTAAATATTCTGCTCCCCCGGTAGAAGGGGGAGAAATTTCACCGGATTATAACCAGGCCCTTAAGAAAGCGGGGGAGTACTTGTGTCATTTTGGAGGGTGGCCGCCAGCGCTGCGCCTGGAGAAGGTTTCTTATTATGCCGGAGACTCGCATTTCCGTGAAGAACGGCAGCGATACCGGGCCAGGTGGAATTATTACCACCGGGGTTTTCCTTTACTGGGTGAAGGAAAAGGTGTCTGGATGGAATTCAACGACCGGGGCCTGGCCAGCTACCACCGGGAAGTATGGGGTTTTTCACGGAAAGAAGGCGTAGAAAAAGAAATTGCTACCGCCAGCGAAGTAATGGAGAAGATTGGCGGTATTTATTCAGGGGAAGACGAAGAAAACAAGGCCATGCCTCAGACTCTTAAACAGCTGCGCCTGGTTTATTTCGCAAAAGAGGAAAACGAATCCCTGGCTGAACCGTGCTGGGCGGCTGTATTTGACCGCGAAATGCTGATCCTGCAGGCACACGACCTGGAAATACTATACAAAGGAGAAGTAGAAGATGAATTTTTCCCGGGCACTTAATGTTTTAATATTGGCTTTTTTAGGGCTTAATCTTTTCCTGGTCTACCATATTTATTTACCCGATCTCAGGTTGTTTGCAGGTTCTGTTACCAGGGAAGAGAAGCAGCGGTTGGAAAACAATTTGCAAGAATATAATTACGAGTTAAATACGGAACTACCGTCTCAAACGTTAAAAAGCTCTTTTTTAACGGTAAAACCCCTGCATTTAGATCCTTCCAGGTTAAAGCAGAAATATTTTCGGGAAACTGAAGGGGTGGAAGCCCTGCACCGTGAGGAAGCCAACCGGGTGGTCTACCGCTGTGAACAAGAAGGAGAGCTAATCATATATGAAAACGGCTTTTACCGGTTTTTAGTGGAAAACAAAGAAGGCAAGGAAGACACAGAAGAAGGCAGCAAGGAAACTACAGTTCCTGAAGAGGAAATGCACCGGGAGAAAGCCAGGGAGATAGCGGAGAACTTTCTTAAAGAAAGGGGGGTTAAGCCGCAAGACGCCAAATATGATATAGTAAAAGAATACGGGCCTGGCAATTACGGCGTGGTTTACTATCAGAAAATGCCTGAAACAAATATACCCGTATACAGCCAGTTTATAGTAGAAATAAAAGGGCAGCGGGTTACTAAAATAGAAAGTTACTGGTTAAACAAGCTGGAGTATCAAAAGGACCGGGAAATGGAAGTGATACCGGTGACGGCGGCCCTGGTGCGGCTGTTGGAAGAACTCGGACCCGGCAGCCGCACCAGGAGTATTGAAAGAGTGGGCCTGGGATACTACAACCCGGTATACGATTCCCGGCAGGAATACCGTGTAGAAAAGTGGGAAATACCCCCGGTATGGAGGGTAGTAATGGAAAATGGAGAAGTTTATTATTTAAATGCCTTTACAGGAAACCTGGAAGAAGGGATAATGAGAAAAGAATAGTAACTGTGTGGGTCATGTACAAGAAGGAAGGGGCAGGCTGTGGCTGTGTGGGAAGGATTCGAGCTTCCCCCCGGCGAAAAGAAAGATTAAGGAAGGGAAATGAAGGGTGAATATTTGAAGGTAAAGCAATGGGGTTTATTCACCCGGCATAAATGCCTGAGCAGTTACAGGTAATAAAAGCTTAAAGAAGCAATGGGGTTCCATATACGCAATAAAAATAAAGGTGGGCTGTGCATTGACAAAATTAATTGTACCGGGCAAGCAGGAATTAAGGGGAAATGTAAAAGTTGCAGGTTCCAAAAATGCCGCAGTGGCAATTTTAGCCGCTTCAGTTATATGTGGAAAAAAGGTTTTTATTGAAAACATCCCGGATATAACGGATGTAGGAACCCTGCTGGAAATACTTCAGAACATGGGTGGAGAAGTGCGACGCCGTGGGAGAAATGCTGTAGAAATTGATACCTCAAATGTGCGAAGTTCTACGGTTTCTCCGTATGACCTGGTTAAGAAGTTAAGGGCCTCGGCTTATTTCATGGGAAGCATGCTGGCCCGCCAGGGAAAAGCCGAAGTTCCGGTGCCCGGCGGATGCAAGCTGGGCCCCCGGCCAATTGACCAGCATTTAAAGGGTTTTTCAGCCCTGGGGGCGGAAGTGGAAGTGGAACACGGCCTGGTAAAACTTAAAGCTTCCCGGCTGGTAGGCACGCATATTTACCTTGACGTGGTAAGCGTGGGAGCGACTATCAACTTGATGCTGGCTGCTTCCACTGCAGAAGGGCGTACAGTTTTAGAAAACGTGGCCAAAGAACCCGAGGTGGTAGACGTGGCCAACTTTTTAAATGCCATGGGTGCATCCGTGCGCGGCGCAGGGACGGATATAATTAAAATAAAAGGGGAGCCGGAGTTAAAAGAAGCCTCGCATAGTATAATTCCCGACCGCATAGAAGCCGGAACATTTTTAATTGCCGGGGCAGTATCTGGCGGACAGGTATGCCTCAGGGAAGTAATACCGCAGCACCTTGACGCGGCCATGGCCAAGCTGAGAGAAGCAGGAGTAGAGGTCAGCGCCTCGGAGGATACTATCTGGGTAAATGGGGCTTCCCGGGTACAGCCCGCAGATATAAAGACTTTCCCTTACCCCGGGTTTCCAACCGACCTTCAGCCACTGGCCATGGTGCTTTTAACCAGGGCTGAGGGGACCAGTGTAGTAACGGAGAATATTTTCGAGGGAAGGTTTAATCATGTAGATGAGTTAAAAAGAATGGGAGCAAACATTAAAGTAGAAGGGAGAACCGCCGTGGTGGATGGAGGCAGCTCGCTTACCGGGGCTCCCGTAAAGGCGACTGATTTACGGGCCGGTGCCGCCCTGATAGTAGCGGGGCTGTCCGCGGAAGGGAAAACGGTTTTAAAAGGGGTGGAACATGTGTACCGCGGCTATGAAAAGCTGGAAGAAAAGCTGGCCGGGCTGGGCGCAGAAATTATCTTCTCCGAGCGGGATGAAGATTTAAGGAATGCAGAAAAAAATTAAACCGGTAGAAATCTGGCTGGTACGACATGGAACCACCCGGTCCAACCTGGAAGGCAGAATTCAGGGAAAGCAAGATGTCCCCCTGTGCGAGCAGGGAAAACAAGAAGCCCGCCGATTGGCTGCTTACTTGAAAAATACCGGGTTTGCGGCAGTATTTTCCAGCCCACTGCTCAGAGCAAAAGAAACCGCGGAAACGGTGTTGGAAGAAAACCTTTACCGCAGCAGTACGGAAATTATCTTTCTGGAGGAATTAAAGGAGTACGGGTGGGGTGCCCTGGAAGGGTACACCTGGAAGGAAATAAAAGAAGCCTGGCCCTGTTTTTACCGGGACCTCCAGCAAAATTTTTGGGGAATCGCGGTTAACGGGAGGGAAAGCAGGGAAACCTTCCTGGAAAGGGTAAAAGTAGCACTGGATCATACAATATACAGACCAAGTTTCTACGGAAGGTTACTGGTAATTTCGCACGGCAGGTTAATCAATGCTTTTATTACTTATTCCCTGGGGCTTGATATAAATGGCAGGTGGCCTTTTTCACCCGCTTGTGCCTCCCTTTCTGTCCTCAAAATAGATTCTTCGTTAAACAATGGCAAGCTGCACCTGTTTAACAAACACTGTTACCTGTAGGGCAAAATATAACCCCTTTACTTATGGTTGCGGGATGATTTACACTGTATTCAGACAATAATGGTGGCAAGGAGGGCAAAGATGGGTTTCTACGATGGTTTTGACAGGCATTTTAAAAATGATACCAGGAGTGCGCCTGTCTGGCACTATATACTCGTGAGTATGCTGGGAGTTATTTGCGGCGGAATTCTTATTTTCCTGATGGTTTTTTTCGTGTTCCCGGAGGAGCTTCTGGCAGAGCCACTTGAGAATCAGCAAAACCAGCAAAACCAGCAAAACGAAAACGGGGAAGCCAATAACCGGGAGCCATCCGGGGAAGAAGAAAAAAACGACTCCGAGCTTTTAAAACCCAGGGATGAAGCGGTAGTTAGCGCGGTGGAGAAAGTGTCTCCCGCCGTAGTAGGCATAATTAATCACCGGCAGGTTAGTGACTTCTGGGGCAGGGAAATCATTCAAGAAGGCGTAGGTTCTGGTGTGGTTATCAATGAGGATGGATTAATAGTAACCAACTACCATGTGGTGGAAGGGGCCAGGGAGATAGAAGTTATATTTAAAGACAGAACGGCTGAAGATGCGGCGATAGTGGGAACAGATCCCGAAACGGACCTGGCGATTTTGGAAGTAGAAGGGAGACAGGATCTGGACCATGTGGAAATAACCGATGCTTCCAAAAAAGTGCGGCCGGGAGAAACAGCCATAGCTATAGGGAACCCCCTGGGGATGGAGCTGGAGCAGACTGTAACCGTGGGGGTAGTAAGCGCCCTGGAAAGGCAAGTTGCCATGCCGGGCAGCGAATTTACTTACAGCTATATACAAACCGATGCAGCTATAAATCAAGGCAACAGCGGTGGGCCTTTAATTAACCGGAGAGGGGAAGTTATTGGCATAAATTCCGCCAAGCTTGGCGGCCTGGATATTGAAGGCATAGGATTTGCCATCCCCGCAACTACCGTGAACCGGGTGGCCGGCGATATCGTAGAAGAAGGAAGGGTATTGCGCCCCCACATGGGAATAATTATAACTGACTACTCGGAAATAACCGGAGAACGGACGGACAGGGGTGTTTACATTGACCGGGTGGAGGCGGGAAGCCCGGCTGATGAAGCCGGCCTGGAAAGACAAGATGTAATAGTTGGAATTAATGGACGCCAGATAGATTATTACGCCCAGCTGTTTGATGAGCTGCTAAACTATTACCCTGGAGACCGTATAGAAGTAACCGTGGTCAGGGATGATGAAAAGATTACTAACGAGGTTAGCCTGGGGAACAATTAAAGCCAGAGTATGGAGACGGGAACTTGAAAGATAAAAAAGTATTAATGCTGTTTGTTGACGGGCTGGGGCTGGGCAGCCAGGATGAAAACAACCCCCTTGTGTATACCTCCACCCCCGGCCTTTCCAGCGTACTGTTGGGGAAAAAGTTGGTCCGGCGGAACGCAGGAACTCACGGTGATGAAGTGTCTTTACTGGAGCTGGACAGCACTCTTGGAGTTTCCGGCCTGCCTCAGAGTGCTTCGGGGCAGGCCGCGTTGTTTACGGGAGAAAATGCTCCCTGCCTGCTGGGATACCACCTCAGGGGGATGCCGGGGAAGATTTTAACCGGCCTGTTAAAAGAGCACGGCATACTGGGCAAATTAAAACAGAAAGGTTTCCGGGTAGCTTTTTTAAACGCATACCGGCCCGAATTTTTTCAAGACCTGCGTCAGGGGCTGCGGTTCCGCTACTCCTGTTCTACGCTTATGACCTACCATGCCGGGTCCAGGTTCCGCTCCCTGGAAGAGTTGAGAGCAGGTAAGGCAGTTTATATGGATATAACCAATGAAATTTTAAAAAATATGGGTTATCAGGTGGAAGCAATAAGCCCGGAAGAGGCAGCAAGAAGGGTAGTGGAGCTTTCAGAGGAACATGACTTTTCCCTGTACGAATATTTTTTATCGGACATCATCGGTCACGAGGCGGATAAAGAAAAAGCAAAAGATACGGTCGAGCTTTTGGACAAATTTATAAGCAGCGTAATAAAAAACCTGGATTTGCATAACACCCTGTTTGTCCTGGTTAGCGATCATGGCAACCTGGAAGAAATAAATCATTCTCGCCATACTGCAAATCCCGTGCCTTTTCTGGTGGGAGGCACAAAAAAATGGAGGCAGATCGCCCAAAACGAAACCAGCCAGATAACAGATGTAGTTCCTTTTATAATAAAATACCTGGCCGGGAATTGAGGCGGGTAATGAGGCAGGAAAAATGCGGATACGAATTGTTGCAGTTGGCAAAATCAAAGAAGACTATATACAAAAGGGAATAGAAGACTACCTGGGTAGAATCCGCCGCTATTTCACCGTGGAAGAGGTAGAAGTCAAGGGTAGTAAAAAAGCCCCGGCTGCTGCTATAGAAGAGGAGGGCGGGCAGCTATTAAGAAAGTTAGAAGGAAGCACCTGTACAGTAGTATTGACCCCCGAAGGCAGGGAGTTAACCACCGAAGCGCTGGCCGGGGAGATAGAAAACTTGATGCACCGCGGGCACAGGCGACTGGATTTTGTCATCGGGGGGCACGAAGGGATTTCTATCGAAGTAAAAAACAGGGCGGATTTACTGCTTTCTATTTCCCGGCTCACCTTCCCTTACCAGTTAACCCGGCTTTTACTGGCGGAGCAGCTTTACCGCTGCACCAAGATAATCCGGGGGGAAAAATACCACCGCTAAATATTATTGTGCTACCTCCGGCGTTAAGCTTATAACCGGATAAGCCAACGGCGATGGTTTTTTAATCAAATCTTTGGCTGGAGCACTATCTTATTAATGCAGGGAGTGAGCAAGTAATGATTGGTGTAGAAACGCTGACTGTAGGAATATTTGGTTCTAACAGCTATCTGGTGAGTTGCCCTGAAACCCGGGAGGCGGTAGTGCTGGATCCTGGCGCCGAAGGGGGCAAGATTGCGGAACGGATTAGAGATCTGGGCCTGAAAGTAACGGCCATAGTTAATACGCACGGCCACATTGACCACGTATTGGCTAATTTACATATAAAAAATGCAACGGGGGCTTCACTTATAATGCATCCGGAGGAGGTTCCCCTTTATCGAAAACCCGGTTTTATACTTTCTTTTTTTACCCGGAAACTCCCCTCCCCGGACAGGGAAATAAAAGAGGGAGATAAAGTTAATTTTGGCAAATGCCGGGCCGAAGTCCTGCATACCCCCGGGCATACACCCGGGGGGATTACCCTTTATATATGCGGCTGTCTTTTTACAGGGGACACACTTTTTGCCGGGTCGGTAGGAAGGACTGATATGTGGGGAGGCTCCATGAACCGGTTGCTGGAAAGTATAAACAAAAAAATAGTTCCCTTGCCGGAAGATACAGTAGTGTATCCGGGCCACGGTCCCCCTACTACTGTGGGGGAGGAAAAGAAACAGAATCCCTTTATAAAAAATGCAATTCCCCAGGGCTAATCTTTTATTTGGCTGTAACTACTTACGGTGTGAAAGCTTAGAGAATAAAAAGCCCCCTACCTTCCGGTGTCAAGTGTGTAACTGGGTTAGCCCACCAAGGGGAGGAAGATGTCATGGCACCAACGCAACGAGTAGTAGTTACATTTGGCTTAACGGAACCAATGCCAGGGCCACTGGAATATTTCTACCTTGGGGCAGTCAGCCTCCCTGCAGTCTTTTTCCGGTTCCGTACCTTCCAGGAAAAGCTCTTTTTCTCCTGAAGCGCTGCATAGAGGGTGTTGAATTTTGCCGGTTTCCGGGCAGATAGTTTTATCCACCAGGCCGGGCGGCTTGCTGAAACTGGAAGCAGGAGTATCCTGCAGGGCTCTTTCAGTAAATTCAGCCCATATTGGTGCGGCTATTTCTCCCCCTGTTTTCCATATGGGATCACCGTGGTCGTCTCCCACATACACACCAACTATCAGGTCAGGGGTATAGCCGACCATATACGCGTCTTTATAGTCCTGCGAGGTTCCAGTTTTTCCTGCTGCCGGCCTGTCTATCAAGTGTGATACCGGGGCGGTTCCTTCTTCGCTTAAAACACCTTTCATTATATCCGTCAAAATATAGGCCACCCTTTTGTCAAGCACTTTGTTTTTTTCAGGCTGATTTTCGGACAAAACTTCTCCCCCCGGCCCGTGAGCCTTCTTATATAGAAAAGGCTCTACCCGGTAGCCCCCGTTGGCAAACGGAGCAAAAGAAGCAGTCATTTCGACAAGCTTGACTTCGGAAGTTCCCAGCGGCAGGGAGAGGTTTTTCCCCAGGTGGCTGGTTATACCCAGCTCCTCTGCCATTTCTATGCTGTTTTCCACACCCATTTCCTGGTTGAGTTTAACCGCCGTTACATTGCACGATTGTACCAGGGCTTTTCTCAAGGTAAGATGTTCGTGGTGGTATCCTCCCCCGAAGTCGGTGGGCTGGTAATCACCTCCATTGGAAGGAAGGGAAACGGGCTCACATTTAAAAGTAGAGGCGGCAGTATAACCGTTTTCCAGGGCTGCGGCGTACACAACCGGTTTAAATGCAGACCCGGGTGAACGCAGGCTGTAAGCACGGTTGAGCATGGTTTCGCGGTAGTCTTTCCCCCCGGCCAGGGCTTTAATATGGCCGGTTTCCGGTTCCATGGCCACCAGTGCCCCCTGCGGCTGGGCAACTCCCCGGTGGTCCCGGTCTAAATCGGGGAGGTTGTTTTCCAGCACTTTTTTGGCGATCTCCTGCATTTCCGGATCTATAGTGGTGTGAATCTCCAGGCCTCCGTTTTTCAGAAGATTTTCCTCTTCCTCTTGTAAACAGTTTAGCTTGTGGTGAACCAGGTGGTCCACCACATAGTTGTTTTCCCGCGGCAGGGAAGGATTCGGGTTGAGTTCCAGCTCCTGTTGCAGGGCTTTTTCTTTTTCTTTTTTGCTTATAAAATCTTCTTCCACCATGGTCCTTAACACGGCATGAGCACGTTTTTCGGCAATTTCCTGGTTTACCAGGGGGGAATAGTGGGAAGGGCTCCTGGTTAGCCCGGCCAGCAATGCGGCTTCCTGCAGGTATAGCCTGGAAGCCGGTTTATCAAAATAGAGTTCGGAAGCAGCTTCAATGCCGTAAGTCCCGTGCCCGTAAAAAACGGTATTGAGGTATTTTTCCATTATTTCTTCCTTGGAATAATTACGCTCCAGCTGCAGGGTAAGGATTGCCTCCTCAATTTTCCTTTCCCAGGTACGATCTTGCTCTAAATAAAGATTCTTGGCCAGCTGCTGGGTGATAGAGCTTCCCCCCTGTACCACGCTTCTTTCCTGCAAGTTGCGGTAAGCAGCACGTATAATTCCCTTTATATCGAAGCCGCTGTGTTCTTCAAATCTGCGGTCTTCTGCGGCTATAGTAGCCCAGATCGCTTCTTCTGCCACTTCCTCTAAAGCAACCTTGCTCCGGTTTTCTACAAACCGGGCGGTCATAAGCTCTCCATTGCTGTAAAAAAAACGCGAGGTTTGCGGTTGGGTTATCTCTGGAAGTTCGCCCATGCTTTTTACAGCGAAATAGGTAAAAATTAACCCCGCTGAAATAATTAATAATGCACAGGCTGCCAGCGAATTAATCAGTAACAGCTTTTTTTTAGACATTTAAATCCCCCCTGCTTCAACCGGTAAAAATTATTGTAAAAATAATTACACAACTTGGCTTCTCCCATCATTTATTATTAGTATAACACCATTACCGGTGAAAAATAAGTTTATTTTTATTAACGTTTTTGGTATAATCGTGAAAGTGTTGAGCTGTATTAATTAAAGAATGAGGGAAGAACCATGCTGCCTATTCCAGACAGGTACAGGTTTGCCCTGGGAGCAAGTGAAGGGGAGCACACCCTTACTGCATTTGATAATGCGCTCCTGGAGGCGGGCATTGGTAATGTAAATTTAGTCAGGATAACCAGCATTTTGCCTCCCCGGGCCAGCGAAGACGGCAGCCTGGAACCCCCTTACGGGGCGCTGGTACCTGCAGCATACGGGGTCTGCACTTCGCAGGAACCGGGGGAGATCATATCTGCGGCAGTAGGCGTAGGGCTTTCCGGGGGTTCCATGGGGGTTATCATGGAAGCAGCCGGCAGATGTTCCAGGCAGGAATCTGAAAAAAAAGTAGCCGGCATGCTTGAAGAAGCATTTGCCACCAGGGGGATGCTCCTGGAAGAGGTTGTAGTTAAAGGTGTGGAGCACAGGGTAATCACGGCGGGAGCAGCTTTGGCTTCTGTAATCCTGTGGTACCGTGATGGATAAATTGAAGACCGCCTTAACCGGGCTGAAACCAGAAAACTAGTATACGAGGGATTTGGGGAAATGGAACTCTGGTTTACAGAAATGCAGACGCCTTACCTTAAATTAAGCTTTCAGGTAAAAGAAATTCTTGCTCAAACAAAATCAACCTGCCAGGAAATAGTTGTGCTGGATACTGAAGTGTTTGGCAGGGTGTTGGTGCTGGATGGCTTTATTCAAGTGACTCAGATGGACGAATATATTTATCACGAAATGATTTCGCATGTTCCCCTGGTTACCCACGGCAGCCCCGGGGAAGTGCTGGTGATTGGGGGAGGGGATGGTGGTACCGTAAGGGAAGTTTTGAAACACCCGGAAATAAAAAAAATAACCCTGGTAGAGATAGATGCTGAGGTTGTAGAAGTTTGCCGCAGATACTTGCCGGAAACCGGCAGTTATTTAGACGACCGCCGGGTACATATACAGATTGAAGACGGGTTAGAGTTTTTAAAAAACAACCCGGAACAGTTTGACGTTATAATTGTAGATTCTACAGAACCGGTAGGGCCGGCCAAAACTCTTTTTAGCCGAGAGTTTTTCCGCAGCTGTTGGAATGCGCTGAAAGAGGATGGAGTTATGGTATCTCAAACCGAATCCCCTTTTTACAACCGGGACATACTGGAGCGTTCTTTTCAATTAACCCGGGAGCTTTTCCCGCGCTGCGGGACTTATTTTGCTCCCGTACCTTCTTACCCGGGTGGTATATGGAGTTTTACTATTGGCTCCGGCCGTAGAAACCCTTGTAAAATAGAGGCTAAAGAAAAAGCACAAAGTATAAATACAAGATGCCGCTATTATTCACCACATATTCATGAGAGTTCGTTTTCGCTGTTTCCCCTTTATCCCGGTAAGGGGGAGGGATAGGAGATATGGAGCCTGTACTGGAGATAGAAAGGAAAATAACCCTGGAAGGGGTTTGTGAGAGCTGGGATGATGCCCGGTCGGTCCTTTTGGGAGTTCCGCTGGATACTACTTCCAGCTACCGTGCGGGATCCCGTTTCGCCCCGGAGACTATAAGGGGCGTATTTTGGGAAAGCATGGAAGATTACAGCCTCCGCCTTGGCAGCCACTTTACAGAAGCCCGCCTGTTTGACTGGGGGAATGTGGTTTTGCCCCGGGGAAATATCACCCGGGAAATAGAGGTGGTTAAAAAGGCGGTAGACAGGATCGTGGGCAGCGAAAAGAAACCCCTGCTGCTGGGGGGAGAGCACGCGGTAACTGTTGCCGCGGCAAAAAGTGTGAGGGAGCGTTATCCTGACTTGCAGTTAATTCACCTGGATGCACACGCGGACCTCCGGGAGAGCTATATGGGGGAAGAGTTATCGCATGCATCTGTGATTTACTATCTGCTGGAGCAGGGATTAGCTTCTATTTACCAGGTGGGAATCCGTTCTTGCACTGTAGATGAAGCAGGGCTGGCCCGGCAGAAAACCGGCTTCTATCCTTACAACCTTTACGGTTCCTTGCAAGAGGTAGTATCTGCGGTGGGGCAAAAACCGGTATACGTTTCCCTGGATATTGACGTGGTAGACCCTGCTTATGCTCCAGGGACGGGCACACCTGAACCGGGGGGAGCTACTTCCAGTGAATTGCTGGAGGCTCTGGTGTTATTAAAAGGGCTTAACCTGGTGGGTTTTGACCTGGTAGAAGTGTCTCCTCCCTACGACTGCAGCAATATTACTTCCATACTGGCGGCCAAGATATTACGTGAAGTTGCCGTATTACTGGATATTTAACTGGGAAAGCAATAATATACTTGCCTAAAGTAAGGAGGAAAAGCATGAGTAAGTACATATTTGTGACCGGCGGCGTGGTATCATCCCTGGGTAAAGGTATTACTGCAGCTTCTTTGGGGTGCCTGTTAAAAAGCAGGGGTTTTAAAGTCAGCATTCAAAAACTGGACCCGTATATTAACTACAACCCCGGGAACATGAGTCCTTTTCAGCACGGGGAGGTGTTTGTAACTGAAGATGGCGCCGAAACCGATCTGGATCTTGGCCATTATGAAAGGTTTATTGACGAAAATCTTACAGAAAAAAACAACTACACCGCGGGTAAGATATACTGGTCAATTATTAGAAAAGAAAGTGAAGGGGAATATGAAGGGGTTACGGTTCAGGTTATACCTCACGTTACCAACGAAATAAAAAAGCGGATAAAAGAAGTAAACCACGAAAATCAGCTGGATGTTTTAATATGCGAGGTAGGAGGTACGGTTGGGGATATAGAAAGCCTGCCTTTTCTGGAGGCTATAAGGCAAATGAAGACAGATGTAGGGAAAGAAAATGTAATCTATATCCATGTCACGTTAATGCCTTTCTTGCCCTCTACCGAAGAACTAAAAACCAAACCCACCCAACACAGCGTAAAAGAATTGAGAAGCATAGGCATTCAACCTGATATAATTGTGTGCCGGAGTGAACATGCCCTTTCCCAGGGCATAAAAGATAAAATAGCCCTCTTTTGTGACATCCAGCCCCATGATGTGATAGTTAATTTCAATGCAGACAGCACTTATGAAGTCCCGCTGCTTTTGCAGAAGGAAGGCATTGATGAAATAGTTGCTGGGAAACTGATGCTGGAGGGAAAAGACAGTACTGGGAAACAGCTGGAAAAATGGCAGCAAACGGTAGAAAAGCTCAGGAACCTGGAAGAAGAAGTTAAAATAGCGCTGATAGGTAAATATGTATCCCTGAAAGATGCTTACCTTAGTATTTCTGAGGCCCTGGATCATGCTGGCACTCACCGTGAATGCAGGGTTTCCATATCCTGGATAGAAGATGAATTGCTGGAAAAAGAGGAGCCGGAAAAAATACTAAAGGGTATGCATGGAGTAATTATCCCGGGGGGCATAAATGAAGGCGCATCCGGCCTGGAAGCCAAGATAAAAGCAGTAAACTGGGCGAGGCTAAATGAAGTCCCGTTTATGGGAATAAATGTGGGGATGCACAGCGCAGTAGTAGAGTTTGTTCGCAATGAATGCGGCTGGAAAGGGGTCAACAGTGTGCAGGTAGACCCGGAAACTCCCCACCCGGTTATTGTTCACCTGGAGCAGCCTGGCCTGAACGGCGGACACGGCATCCCCCTCAAGGGAGCATTTGACTGTGAGTTGAATGAAGGCGGCGTGGCTTATACCATATACGGAAAAGATTGCATTAAAGAACGATGCCACCACTCTTACGTGCTAAACCCGGAATATGTTTCCACCCTGGGAAGCAGAGGAATGGTGGTAAGCGGATCTCTGGCAGCAGATAACCGGATACCCTTAATTGTAGAACTCCTCTCTCACCCGTGGTTTGTCTCTACTCAGTTCCACCCGGAGTTCAAATCGCGCCCTCTTTCTCCACATCCGCTGTTATGTGATTTTATTGAAGCTTCCAGGCGGAAAAACAAAGGAAAAATAAAAAAATAATTGGTCGATTAAAGAAGGAAAAGCAGGTGCTTGTAGAGAATAGATCATCTGCGGCTTTTGCTTCAGAAAGTTAACGTGCTAACGTGTTTAATTTCCTTACTTAAGTAAAAAGTAAGGAAAAGGAATAACCCGGGTTTTTCCGGGGAACTATAAAAAAAGGCTTTGCTCTTAAGCAGGTTTTCGGAGATAGCCCCAAATAAATATACCGGTGGACCGGGCAGATAGGGGATAAAAAAGAATAAATGATAACTGCTCAGGTATCTTCTGCTGTGCCAGGGGGTAAATTTATGCTCATCTCCCTGAATATCTGCTTCTTTCAGTAATGGTTCGACCCGTGACCGTTGGCACACAAGGCTCATAGCATCTTCCATCTTTATTGACCTGGATTGACCTGGGTAGTTGCGGAAGTAAAGATTGTTTTGCGCGACCCGCCGGATACAAGAACCGGGAGGTATGAAAGTGGAGAAGCCGAACCAAGAAGCAGGAGTGCTGGTTGTAGACGATCGGGTAGAAATAAGAGAGCTGGTAAAGGAAGTTCTTGGCCAGGCAGGAGTGAGCGTGGTAGATACGGCAGGCAGCGGCGAAGAGGCCCTGACAAAAATTGCTAACAACGATTATATTATGGTGCTGCTGGATTTAAAACTAACGGACATGGATGGATTGGAATTGCTCCCGGTCATTAAAGAGAAAAAGCCCGGGACCAGGGTAATAGTTATGTCGGGCCAGGAAGATGAGCTAATAAACCGGGGCTTACAGTTGGGGGCAAACGGATATTTAACCAAACCCTTTAATGTCAACCAGATATTACATGTTCTGGAAGCAAGCCGGGAAAATGCAGTTTAGAGTAATTTTAACCCTGCTAAAAATGAAATACCTGAACACACAAAACATCACAAGGAGAATGGCTTAATGGGATTATACACCTTGACAGAAGTGCTTAGAGATGCAAAAGAGAAGGGATACGCGGTAGGGGCTTTTAATGCCAATAATATGGAGATAGTTCAGGCGGTTATAGACGCGGCGGAAGAAGAAAAAGCGCCGGTTATTCTCCAGGCCAGCCAGGGGGCTTTAAAATATGCAGGTATAGAACTTGTGGTTGCAATGGTAAAAGCAAAAGCGGAAAGAGCAAGAGTACCCATAGCGTTGCACCTGGACCACGGCACCTCAAGAACCCAGGTTATGCAGTGTATCCGCGAAGGTTTTACCTCGGTCATGTTTGACGGTTCTGCCTATACTTTAGAAGAAAACATCCACCTTACCAGGGAGATAGTAGAACTGTCCCGTTCCGTAGGGGTTTCGGTAGAAGGCGAACTGGGTCGTATTGGTGGGACCGAAGATGATATAACTGTAGACCAGAGGGAAGCTTTATTTACTGACCCCCGGGAAGCCAAAACCTTTGTAAAGAATACTTCCGTGGATGCGCTGGCGGTGGCCATTGGAACTGCGCATGGCCCCTACAAGGGAGAACCTGCGTTGGATTTTGACCGCCTGCGGAGCATTCAAAAAGAGGTGGATATGCCCCTTGTTTTGCACGGTGCTTCGGGGCTTTCCGATGAAAGTATTTCCAATGCAGTGGGTATGGGAGTATGCAAGGTTAACATCGACACGGATTTAAGGCAGGTTTTTACCGGTACAGTCAGGGAGTTTTTACAAAACAACCCCCGCGAATACGATCCGCGCAAATTCTTAAAACCGGCAAGAGAGCAAACCAAAAACAAGGTACAGGAAAAAATAAGGGTTTTTGGCAGCTCCAACCGCATAGCCCGTAATTTAACCATGGTATAGTCAGGAGTGAGTTATATGCAAATATTTTTAGACACGGCCAACCTGGAGGAAATTAGAAAGGCGAAAGAGTGGGGTGCTATAGACGGGGTGACCACCAACCCTTCCCTGGTGTCCAAGGAGAACGAGGATTTCCATAGCCTTGTGGGCAAAATTTGTGAAATGGTGGAAGGCCCGGTAAGTGCTGAAGTAATTAGCCTGGAAAGTGAAGGAATGATAAAAGAAGCCCAGGAGCTCTCCAAGATCGCTCCCAACGTGGTGGTAAAGCTTCCCATTACCCTGGACGGCCTCAAGGCAGTAAACACCCTGGAGAAGCAGGGAATAAGCACCAACGTCACCCTGGTTTTTTCGGTAAACCAGGCGCTGCTGGCTGCCAATGCAGGAGCTTCATATGTGAGTCCATTTCTGGGAAGGTTGGACGATATAGGAGAAAGCGGGGTAGCTTTAGTAGAGGACCTGGTAGAAGTATTTGACAATTACAGTTTTAGCACACAAATTATTTCCGCCAGCATAAGGCATCCCCAGCACATGGTAGAAGTAGCTCGCGTGGGCTCCCATGTGGCTACCATACCTTTTAAAGTGCTGCAGCAGATGGTTTCTCACCCCCTCACAGATATAGGAATTAAGCGGTTCCTGGAGGACTGGGAAAAGAGCAAGTCTTCCTCGTAAAGTAAAAAAGTGCATAACATTCTGGATTACCTGAATAACTGCTAATGCCCGGGCAGGGCACCGGGTAATGTACCGGGCAGCAGTCTTTTTAACCTGGCCTGATCTGATCTGTAGTAGCGTTTATCGACCTGGTTCAAGGCAGGGGAGCACTGCTTGCCAGGGCGGACTTGAAACAAGTAATGACCGCATCGCTGGTGAGATTATCTTTTTAAGTATTGTGGCATTCTCCATTAGTTCTCCTCTGGTGATATCTGTGGGCTGGGTAGGCCTGGATACCATAATAGTCCTGGCGATGTACCTGGCGGGTTCGTATTTAATCTCGCTGTATGAAAGAAAAGATGTCCTGGACAAGAAAGAAAAAGCAAACCGTGAAAAGACGGTTTTATCTTCCCCAAAAGGCTTTTATGTTTCTATGTTTTTTATTGCCGGTATTACCGCCATGGCAGTATTCAGTTTAATATACAGAACCAAAAAAGAGATAGCCAACCTGGGTTACGACACCGTAATACCGTAATTATCCTGGCCGCGTTTGTCCTGGCTTATATATACCTGTTTTAATTTTGAGGCTTAAAAATAACTGCCCGATCCGCGGCAGCGTGCTTGATACTGTATGCAGCACCGCGGCAAGCGCCAACACGGGTAACAAGTATTTGCCTGAGCAGTACCATTAAATATATAAGGGAAAGGAGGCGGGAAGGTTTTATTTTAAAACAAGGAGGTGGTTCCAATGGAAACAGAAAGACTGGAAAAAAAGACTCTTGCCGAGCTACAGAGGATGGCCAGGGAACTGCGCATTAAAGGCTATTCCACCATGCGCAAGAAAGAACTGGTAGAAACCCTGGCCCAAAACAGGCAGGAACATGGCCCGGAAAAAGCAGAGAAAAAACAGCCGTATCCAAGGGAAACTTATAGCCAGAGGGGACCGCGAAGGGAATTAAAAGAGGAGGAGGTCCAGGGGGAGAAAAAAGAAGACGACCAGGAAAGTCAACCGGCTGCAGAAGGGCTTCTGGAGATAATGCCGGACGGTTTTGGTTTTCTGCGACGCAAGAAATTTTCTGTTTCGGATAATGATATTTATATTTCTGCTTCCCAGATAAGACGTTTTAATATCCGGACCGGAGATGTGGTTGCGGGAAAGATAAGGCCTCCAAAAGATAACGAAAGGTATTATGCTCTCCTACATGTGGAATCAATCAACAAAGAAGACCCGGAAAAAGCAGCCAGAAGACGGCTTTTTAATTCTCTTACCCCGGTTCATCCCCGGGAACAGATCAAACTGGAGACTCACCCCTCCGTATTATCCACCCGGATTATGGACCTGCTTATTCCTACTGGAAAAGGGCAGAGGGGCCTTATTGTTTCTCCTCCCAAAGCGGGAAAGACGGTTTTTCTAAAAGAAATAGCCAACAGCATTTCTACCAATCATCCCTATATAGAATTGATTGTCCTGTTAATTGATGAACGCCCCGAGGAAGTAACGGACATGCAAAGAAGCGTAGACGGAGAGGTAGTAAGTTCTACCTTTGATGAAAAACCGGAAAATCACATCCGGATGGCCGAACTGGTATGGGAAAGGGCGCAAAGGCTGGTGGAGCAGGGAGTGGATGTAGTAATCCTGCTGGATAGCATTACCCGCCTGGCCAGGGCTTACAACCTGGTTATACCTCCCAGCGGACGTACTCTTTCAGGGGGTATAGACCCGGGAGCATTTTACAAGCCCAAGCGCTTTTTTGGTGCGGCCCGGAAAATTGAAGAAGGCGGTAGCCTGACTATTATGGCAACTGCGCTGGTTGAGACGGGCAGCCGCATGGATGACGTGATTTACGAAGAGTTTAAAGGAACAGGAAACATGGAGCTTCACCTGGACAGGCGTCTATCCGATCGCCGGGTATTTCCCGCTATTGATATATCGCGTTCGGGAACCCGCCGCGAGGAACTGCTGCTTGATGAAGAAAAGCTGGAACTAATGTGGGCATTAAGAAGGGCCATGGGCAACTCATCTAATGCAGAATTTTTAGACCTCTTGATTAACAAGCTAAAACAGACAAATAATAACGAAGAATTTCTAAAAAATATGCACAACCTGTAAAACGGTAATGTTTCTTTCCGCTATGTAGTTGGTATGATAATTAATTAAAAAGCAAACAATAAACACAGGTTAAAAATCAGTTGCAGCGGGGAGGAACAATATGCTGGCTTCAGGGAAGAAATTAATTATATTAATGGTTATAGCAATCCTGGTACCGTTAAATGTGCTTTACGCGGAAGAAGTAGGGGAAAAGACGGAAAAAAAACCCTGGGAAGACACTTTGCCCTCTTACTACGGGCAGCTGGAAACGCTGGACCCGGAAACCATAAAAGAATACAGGCAAACAGGCAGGGTGGAAACAAAGATATATACCGTGCAGAGAGGAGATACTCTTAGCGGTATAGCTAAAAATTATAACAGCGATGTTTCAACCCTGGCCCGGCTCAATAATTTAGACAGGGATGATCTCCTTATGGTAGGAGAAAAATTAAAAGTAGTCCCTGCTTCAGGAGTAATTCATGAAGTAAACCGCAAAGAAAAATGGTCGCATATAGCTTCCCTTTACCGGACTTCCCTGGAAAACATTAAACGACTGGGAAGCAACCAGGAAACAGCCCCGGTAAAAGGGGAAAAACTCCTGGTCCTGGAGGGGGAAAAGCAGCATGAACAGCAGCAGCACAGAAACAGCAGAGAAGTTATGTCCCGCTCTTCTAAATCAGCCCCTGCTTCTGCACCCTCTTTTGACTGGCCCCTGGAAGGACCGATCACCTCTTCTTTTGGTTGGAGAAACAGAGGTTTCCACGGGGGGATAGACATAGCTGCATCTGAAGGAACCCCGGTTAAGGCTTCTGCCCCCGGTACGGTTTCACATGCTTCTTACTTGCATAGTTATGGCCTTTTGGTGGAAATAGAGCACACAGAAGACTGGAAAACCGTATACGCCCACAATAGTAAAGTAAAAGTAGAAGTGGGAGAGAGGGTAGCCCGGGGAGAGGCTGTAGCCAAAGTGGGCGCTACGGGTAACGCCACCGGGCCTCACCTGCATTTTGAGATCCGGGAGAAGGGCCAAAGGTTGAATCCAAAAAAATTCCTGCCGTAAAGCAGACAGTGGGGTTACTTTTTTCTGTAAATTAATTAAGCCTGGTTACTTGCGTGCACAGCGGCTTTGTGTTATTATACTTTTGATTAATTTTGATATTCGAAATCATAAAAAGGAGGCATAATAACCATGAAAGAATCTATACAACCCAAATACTACCGGGCCTCTGTAACCTGTGCATGCGGGGAAGCATTTGAAACCGGCTCTACTAAAGAAAGCCTGAAAGTAGAGATTTGCTCCAGGTGCCACCCGTTTTTTACCGGTAAACAGAAATTTGTAGACAGCGGGGGAAGGGTAGACAGATTCAAGCGGAAATACGGCAGGAGTTAAACTGAGCGCGCCATATCAAGCTTTAGTTTGTAGAGATAGGTGTATCCTACTCTTTTTTTATTTGATTATGAAGGCGCGGTAGACAAAACAAGGAGTGAGATAAAGGTTGAATTCTCAACAGTGGGTGGGCGGCCAGGCCGTAATGGAAGGGGTAATGATGCGCAATCGCCAGGAAATGGTGATTGCCTGCCGTAGATCCGGAGGGGATATTACCACTCACCGCGAAGAGGTCTCTACCCTGGCGCAGCGTTATCCCTTTTTACGGTGGCCCTTTATCAGGGGTATAGTTGCATTTATAGAAGCGCTGACCCTGGGAGTTAAAGTTCTTAACATATCTACCGAAAAAGTACTGGAAGAGGAAGGCGAAACCCTCTCTCCAGTGCAGACTTTTTTCACCGTGAGCACGGCCATAGTTTTGGCTGTAGCGCTGTTTTTCCTGCTGCCTACTTTTATATCGAACTTTATACCCTCAACCGGGGCGGTAGTTTCCAACCTGGTAGAAGGATTATTGCGAATATTTATATTTGTTTCTTACGTTGTTGCTATAAGCCAGTGGGGTGAAATAAAGCGTTTTTTTGAATATCACGGGGCGGAACACAAAGCCATATTTTGTTATGAAGCGGGGCAAGAATTAAGTGTGGAAAATGCCGCAGGTTTTAGCTGCAGGCATCCCCGCTGTGGTACCAGTTTTATTTTAATTGTTCTGCTGGTTAGCATACTGCTATTTTCTTTTTTCGGCTGGCCCAGTTTATGGGAAAGACTGCTGATACGGATTTTAATGCTGCCCCTGGTTGCCGCGTTGGCGTACGAGTTAATCCGGCTGACAGCCCAATCCTCTTTTAAACCGCTGAAGGCCCTGGCCCTGCCCGGTTTGTGGTTGCAGCGGCTCACTACCCGCGAACCGGATCATTTGCAACTTGAAGTAGCCCTGAAGGCGCTAAAGAACCTGTTGGGAGAAGAAGACCCCCGGAGAGAAAAAGTTGAAGAACCGGACAATTTGTGTGTTAATAAGCGGGCAGAGGCTTAATTTCCATCCAATAAGCAAGGAACAGGCTGAATGGTTTGTTTTGCCGGTGGGTCTTATACAATTAATTTTAATATATCGGCAGCAGTTATTTTGTAGGAACCGGGAGGTGAAACTCCGTGTGGGATAAACTGGAATCAATAGAAAAAAGATATGAAGAGCTGGAAAACAAGTTGAGCTCCCCGGAAATTGTATCTCAAAAAGACAAACTGCAGGAGTATTCCCGGGAACATGCCCGCATATCGGATACAGTTAAAGCTTACAGGGAGTATAAAAAGGCTTGCCAGGACCTGGAACAGGCCCGGGAGTTATTACAGGAAGAAAGCGACAGCGAAATGCTGGATTTCCTTAAAGAAGAGATTAAAAACCAGCAGCAGCGCAGCCAGCAGCTGGAGCAGGAGTTGAAAAGGCTCCTTCTGCCGCGTGACCCCGGAGACGAAAAAAACGTTATTATGGAAATAAGGGCGGGAACCGGCGGAGAAGAAGCTGCCTTATTTGCTGCTGATTTGCTGAGGATGTATACCCGCTATGCAGAACACCAGGGCTATAAACTGGAAATAATGGATATGCACCCCACGGATATGGGAGGCGTAAAAGAAGTTACTTTTGCCATTGAAGGGGAAAAAGTATACAGCCGTCTTAAATTTGAAAGCGGAGTGCACCGGGTGCAAAGGGTTCCCGTTACCGAGTCCGGGGGGCGTGTTCATACTTCTGCGGCCACAGTAGCGGTTCTGCCTGAAGTGGAAGATATTGAAGTAGAAGTTAATTCCCAGGACTTACGTGTAGACACTTTTTGCTCTACAGGGCCGGGAGGACAGAGTGTAAATACCACCCAGTCTGCGGTTCGTATAACGCACCTTCCTACGGGTATTGTAGCTTCTTGTCAGGATGAAAAATCGCAGCATAAGAACAAGGACAAGGCCATGCGCGTTTTAAGGTCCCGCCTTTACGAAAAATTTAAGGAAGAACAGGAGCAGGAAGTAGATGAAGCAAGAAAACACCAGGTAGGCTCGGGAGATAGAAGTGAAAGGATCAGGACATACAATTTTCCACAGAACCGGGTTACCGATCACCGGATAAACCTCACCCTGCACAAGCTGGAACAGGTTATGGACGGGAACTTGGATGAGTTTATAGAGCCCCTTGTAGCT
This sequence comes from Syntrophomonadaceae bacterium, assembly GCA_003554525.1. Lineage (GTDB taxonomy): Bacteria > Bacillota > Dethiobacteria > DTU022 > PWGO01 > PWGO01. Next base: position 36,798 of record PWGO01000051.1, read on the forward strand.
TATCAACAATCATTGCAGTTAGCCAACATGGAAGAATAAATGGAGTTCAAGAGGGAAAAAACATTGTTTACAGGAAAATCTGTTGGAGAGCTATTACAGGAAGCAACAGGATTGCTTAAACATGTAAGCAATGAAGGCCGTCATGAAGTGGAAATCTTGCTTTCGCACTACCTGGGAAAAGAACGCTGGTACCTTTATTCCCACCGCGAAGAGGAAGTGCCCCCGGAAGTTGAAAAAAATTTTTGGAGAGCCGTGAAGCTCAGGGAGAAATACTGCCCCCTGGCTTATATAACCGGTATCAAAGAATTTTACGGTCTTGAGTTTTATGTAGATAACCGCGTTTTAATTCCCCGTCCCGAAACAGAACTGCTGGTGGAGGTAGTGGAAAGCTGGCTGCAGGAGTATGGGAAGCCCGGCTGCAGCTTTCTGCAAGCGGCTGACCTGGGGACGGGCTGCGGCGCCCTTGCTGTAACTATGGCCCGGCTCTTTCCAGGCATGCAACTGTGGGCCACGGATATTGATAAAGGCGCCTTAAAAGTAGCAGCGAAAAATATAAACTTGCACCGGATAGAACACCGGGTTTGTTTGTGCCGGGGTGATTACTGGGAGGCAGTAAAAAACGTCGAAACCGGATTTGATATAGTAGTTTCCAACCCCCCTTATCTTACTTCAACCGAAATGGAGCAACTTACCCCGGAAATTAAATATTATGAGCCGGTCCGCGCTCTCTGGGGAGGAAAAGATGGGCTTGAGGCATACCGCACCATTGTAGAAAAACTCCCTGAATACTTAAATTCCCCCGGGATTGCAGTCCTGGAGATTAGCCCCACCACCGCCGGCGGGGCCTGCAACCTGGTCCAGGAAAGAGCAGGTGATGCTTCTTTATGCCTGCAAACCGTTTTAGATTACAGCGGTAGAGAAAGGCTGTTAAAAATAACGCGGTAGTTGCACTGGTAGGGTATGGTAATATTTGGGTTTGAGGTGCACTTAAGCCCGGCAATTACAGCTTATTTTATATATTTTTAACCGGTTATTTTAGTTTTTTACCGGTGGAAGTTACAGAAAGCTTGCCGTGCAGGACTCCCTTAACCCCTAAAATCCGGTCTGCCACTTCCCTGGTTTCCTTAGCTTTGCCTTTTAAAACCAGAACTTCAAGGCAGTTGTGCTCATCCAGGTGGACGTGCATGGTGGAAAGTATTATGTGGTGATAGGAATGCTGCAGTTCCGTAAGCAAGTCGGTAAGTCCCCTTACATGGTGATCGTACACCAGGGTAAGAGTGCCGGCCACCTCTTCTTTTTCCTCTTTCCAGTCTTCTTCAACCAGGTTGTCCCGTATAAGATCCCTTATAGCTTCTGAACGATTGGCGTATCCTTTCTGCACTATTTCCCGGTCAAAACGTTCAAGGAGTTCTTCGCTAATAGAAATTCCAAAGCGTACCAACTGGTTCAAAGCAGCTCCAGGCCCCCTTTAATATTTATTGGCTGAGAGGTTATTTTTAACCGTTATTAATTATATCATAATTTAAATTCAGTATTATAGAAAGAATAATTCCCCGGGCACAATTAAAAAAACCAATAAAAAGCCTGAAAAGTTACAAAAAGTTGGCCTGCAGGTGTCTAAACCATGAATAAAATGGCAATAATAGTAATAGAAACCATTAACAACGAGGTGGAGGGATAACCATGCAGGACCGGAAAGTTCAAATTAGCGGTGTAAACACGTTTAAGTTGCCCACATTAAGCAATCAAAATATTATGGAACTATTTAAAAGATTACATAATGGTGACAGCTCTGCGCGGGAAGAACTAGTACAGGGCAATTTGCGTCTGGTATTGAGTATATTGCAGCGGTTTAAAAACCGGGGAGAAGTAATGGACGACCTTTTTCAGGTGGGTTGTATAGGGCTTATGAAAGCAATTGACAACTTTAAAATGGAACAGCAGGTCAATTTCTCTACCTACGCCGTTCCCATGATAGCCGGTGAAATTAAAAGATACCTGCGTGATAACAACAGTATACACGTTAGCCGCTCGGTCAAAAATACAGCTCACCGTATACAGCAAACCAGGGAGCGTTTAACGGGGGAAAGGCAGCAGGAACCAACCCTGAAAGAAATTGCGGAAGAAATGGACCTCTTGGAAGAAGAAGTAGTTTTTGCTCTGAATTCGGTAAATGACCCGGTATCTATTTACGACCCTGTTTTTAATGACAGCACGGACCCGGTATACGTGATGGACTTGATTAGCGACCAGAAAGAAACCACGGAAAGCTGGCTGGAGAACTTGACGGTTAAAGAAGCCCTGAAACGCTTGAGCCGGAGAGAAAAGCAAATAATAGAAGCACGGTTTTTCCAGGGGAAAACACAGCTGGAAATTGCAGAAGAGCTGGGTATATCCCAGGCCCAGGTTTCCAGGCTGGAAAAAGGAGCCCTTCAGTTTATCCGGCGGAACTATTTTAAAGGGGAGAGCAGTAGTGGTGTTAAGGCGGGTATTTAAGGTAAACATAAAATATTTTTGCGGCAGGGCGGCTGTTTTTCTTTTAACTATAGCCGTGGTCCTGGCCCTTCTCTTTCCGCCCGAAGCGTGTTCCGGTTCTTTAGAATACTGGGAAGTTTATAATTTCTCAGAGCCGGTGTTGCGGATGCATGTAAAGGCTCATAACCTGGAAACGGAAGAAGAAAAATTAAAGAACAGGGTCTGGCGGGAAATACATACCGGCATACTCAAGGAGCTGGAGGAACCATCCGGCCGGGCAGATACGGTATCACAATTAAAGAAAAGAATCCCGGAAATAAAAAATACGGCCCGCGGTGTTATAGAAAGCCGGGGACTGGACCACCCGGTAAAAGTTGAAATAAAAAGAAAAGAATTTCCTCTGCGTAGCTACCAAAACCGGGTTTATCCGCCCGGGAAATACCTTTCTTTGAATGTTTTTATCGGGGAAGGAAAAGGTAAGAACTGGTGGTGCATGATTTATCCCTCCTTTTGCACCCCTCCCGCCGAAACAAAAAACCGTGAGGACGCTGCCGATACCCCCTCTTCAAAAAATGAGCCATCGTCAAGAAAAGAAAATTCCGGGCAAAAAGATACCGGGTCATGGTGGGAAAGGTGGCGATTAATAATTAAAGAATCCTGGAACTGATAAGAGACAAAGTGAGCGGTTAAAAAAAGAAATTGAAAAAGCCCGGGGTTTGAATTATAATGAACACGGAAAAACAATAAGCAATAGGTGCCCGGTATTCAAGCTCCTGGAGGCTGACCTATGTACATTGGTTTAATAGCAGAATTTATTGGGGGATTGGGGCTTTTTCTTTTTGGCATGCAGACGATGGCCTCGGGTATGCAGAAAGCTGCGGGGGACAGTCTTCGCCGTATCCTGGAAGCCCTAACTTCCAGACCCTGGCTGGCAGTTATAACCGGAGCTATTATTACTGTACTCTTGCAGAGTAGTTCTACTACTACGGTCATGATTGTAGGCTTTGCCAATGCCGGGATTGTCAGCCTGCTTCAGGCTGCGGGCGTCATTATAGGGGCAAACATAGGAACTACTATAACCGCTCAGGTTATTTCTCAGGTTATTTCTTTTGACATTGTTGTCATTGCCCTTCCGGCTACCGGAATAGGTGCGTTGGTAAATTTTTTTGGAAAGCGCCGCCTTTACAAATATTTTGGACAGGCACTGCTGGGCTTCGGGCTTCTCCTGTACGGGATGAACGTCATGTCGGATCGCATGAGCCCGTTGAAAGACGTAGAATTTTTTGAAAACATGCTGGTAACTTTCAGTGATGTTCCTTTACTGGGAGTGCTGGGAGGGGCCATTATTACCGCTCTCCTGCAGAGCAGCAGTGCGGCAACCGGGGTTATAATAGCTCTTTCCAGTGTGGAAGGCCTGATTGATATAAAAGCAGCATTCCCTTTAGTAGTGGGAACCAACCTGGGCACATGTATCACTGCTTATTTGGCCAGCCTGGGCACCAATATAGCCGCTAAAAGGGTGGCTGTGGCACACATTTTATTTAATTTCTTTGGCGCAATTATTGTACTTTTTGTTTTATCTCCTTTTACCGCTCTGGTCATGGCAATACCAGGTGATGTGACCCGCCAGGTAGCCAACGCACATACCATATTTAATGTACTAAACACCCTGCTGGTATTTCCTTTCTTTTATTATTTTGTTAAACTGGTAGAAAAACTGGTTCCGGGAGAAGAAATGAGCTACAAGCCCGGAGCCAGGCACCTGGACCGCCTTATGCTTAAAACCCCGGCGGCGGCTATCAGCGCAGCGCGCCAGGAAGTAATCCGTATGGCCAATATAACCCGCGACATGGTAAATGAAGCTACTAAAGCGTTCTTAAATAACGAGGGTAAAAAAATTGCCCACGTCAACCAGATGGAAGAAATGGTGGACGGCCTGGAAAAAGAGATCACGGTGTATTTATCGGAGCTTTCCCAGCATTCCATGACCCGCCACCAGTCCAACACGGTTTCCCGGCTGGCGCACGCCGCTAACGATATTGAGCGTATAGGGGACCATGCCCAGAACATACTTCAACTTTCGGAATTAAAAATAGAAGACAAGCTTCCCTTTACCGAGGAAGCCCTGGAAGAGTTAAAGCAGCTTTATAGCCAGGTGGACGATATGCTGGAAAGGGCCATACGGTCTTTTGAAACCGAAGATATAAAACTGGCCCGCGAGGTTATAACTGACGACAAGTATATAGATGATATGGAAAAAGAGCTTCGCCAGCACCATATAGACCGGATAAATACCAAGAAGTGTTATCCTCCTTCCGGGGTAATTTACCTGGACATATTGAGCAATTTTGAAAGGATCGCAGACCACGCTACTAACATTTCGGAGGTAGTGGTAGAATCAATAGATTAACAGTAAATCCGGCAAACGGGCGGTTAAAATATAATTTTAAACCGGGGTGGAAATATTGAAGCAGGTCAATACCAGGTATATCACTTGCGCCGGGGATGCTGCCGGCAGGGAAGCCCTGAAAGAAGCAGCCGGCCTGCTGAGAAGCGGTGCCCTGGTAGCTTTCCCTACGGAAACTGTTTACGGCCTGGGAGCCAACATTTTCAAGGAAGAAGCGCTGGAAAGGATTTTTGAAGTAAAGGGAAGGCCGCAGGACAATCCTTTAATAGTTCACCTCCCGGATATACAGGCAGTAAAGGAAGTTGCCGGGGACCTCCCCCGCGAAGCTCAATTGTTGGCAGAACGTTTTTGGCCGGGGCCCCTGACCCTGGTTTTAAAGAAGAAAGAAAAGGTGCCGGCACGGGTAAGCTGTGGGTTGCCTACAGTAGCGGTAAGGGTTCCTTCTCACCCCATGGCCCGGGAGCTGCTGGTAGAAGCGGGAGTGCCTGTGGCGGCACCCAGTGCAAATATTTCCGGTTCTCCCAGCCCTACCAGGGCGGAACACGTGTGGAAAGACCTTTCGGGAAAAATAGAAGCTGTAGTAGACGGGGGCAGCTGTGAAATAGGGCTAGAATCTACTGTTCTTGATTTAACCCGGTCGCCCCCGGTATTGTTACGTCCAGGGGGCATTACCGTAGAGCAGGTTGAGGAATGTTTGGGGATAAAGGTGGTTATATCCGGCAGCGAAAAGAACAAAGCCCCGGCTTCCCCCGGGGTAAAGTACCGTCACTACTCTCCGGAAGCCCCCCTTTATCTTTTTGTGGGGCCTGGTGGAACAGTGGAAGAAAAGATGAGGGAGCACTTGCATTACTGGTTGAACAAAGGTTACCAGGCAGGTATTATATGTTCTGAAGAAAACCCGCTGCAGTACGCGGAAGCGGTGGTAGAAAAACTGGGTTCCCGGAGGGACCATAAGCAAATGGCAGCCACCTTGTATAATTCTTTAAGAAACATGGAAGCCCGCGGGGTGGAAATAATACTGGTAGAAGGCATTCCCGAAGAAGGCCTGGGCCTGGCCCTTATGAACCGGCTAAAAAAAGCGTCCAAGGAAATAATAAGGGGGAAATAATAAAGGGGAAATAATAAGGGTTCCGAAAAAATAAGGTGAAAAGCAGGGGTGATAAACTATCAGTAAAGTTTTATTTGTCTGCACGGGAAATACCTGCAGGAGTGTTATGGCAGAAGCATTATTGAAATACTACCTTGCCCTGGAGTACGGTGAGCTGCCGCTGGAAGTTAAATCGGCGGGGATATCGGCTGTAGAGGGAATGGAGGCCACGACGGAAACCCGAAGGGTGCTGCAACAGGAAAAAGGCATAGATGTGAGCGATCACCGCTCCCGGGAGATCACCTGCGAACTGGTTTCTGCGGCAAATTTAATAGTGGTGATGACCGAAAGACATAAAAATAATCTGTTGCGGAAATACCCGGAAGCCGGGGGGAAAATCAGGCTTCTAAAAGAATTTAAAAAAGCCCCGGAAACAGGTTCACCCATCCGTGACGTAGAGGATCCTTTCGGGCAGGATTTACAAAAATACCGGCAAACATTAGAGGAAATTAGCGGGTATATAGAGAACATGGTTTTAGATCTGGAAAATATCCTTCCGGAAAATTTTAAGTGACTGCTGGGACTTTAAAACTTTAAAAACAGGGGAGAATAACCATGAAAATTGCTCTGGGTTCAGATCACGCCGGCTTTTTCTTAAAAGAATCTTTAAAGCAGCACCTTGAAGAATCAAGAAACTGCGGAATTTATGATTTTGGCATATTCGACCGTAATCCTATTGATTATCCGGAGATTGCTCTTACTTTATCGGAAAGCGTGGTGCAGGGCCATTTTTCCCTGGGGGTAATAGTCTGCGGCACCGGTATAGGAGTAGCTATTTCCGCCAACAAAATTCCCGGCATAAGGGCAGCCCCCTGCAGTGAACCATTTACTGCCCGCATGTCCCGCGAGCACAACGACGCCAATATTTTAACTTTAGGTTCCCGTTCTGTTGGCGAGGGACTGGCAAGGGATATTGTGGATGCTTTTATTGATGCTTCTTTTAAAGGTGAACGCCACCAGCGCAGGGTGGGTAAAAT
>PWGO01000135.1 GCA_003554525.1 Syntrophomonadaceae bacterium
CAATACTAATACTTTTATCATCCGGATAATCAAGAAATTGTACTTTTATTTCTTGTTCATCTTCATCTATGTGTATGCCTTCATTATCTGGTAAATATTTTCGATCTCCATCAATCATAATAATAGAAACATCTGGAGATGGGAGATACTTACGCCTCAACTCAAAATCCTTACCTATTTGTTGCGCTGCATTAATATCCACATTCTCCTCCATGGTTACATAACTATTATCACCTTGAATCCAATCCTCCTCATCACAATAATACTCAAAATAAGAAGGTACTTTAACTTCAAAATCAAACGTTTCATCTCCCTCTCCATCTACCACAAAGTAAAGCCTGTTGTCTTCTCCTTCTTCATACTCATAACGCTGTGTATAATTTGTACCCCCTATTCTTACCCTCAAACCGCTGGCATGCAAATCCTGACCACTATCATCAATTAATCTAATCCCGAACCTGCCATCCGTAACAGTACCGGGCAACATTTCCCTGGCCATCTTGGTACTGGTACTGCTCATTGTTGTTTTTTCACCGGTAAAAACATTTGAAGCTTTTACCTCCACATCTATTGTTTTTATTTTAACTGGTTCAAAATCTTCAGTTGGATCAAAATCACCATCAGCTCTCTCAGTTACATCGGTTATAATCTCATACTCTGCACCATCAACTGTTTCTGTATCAGTAAACTCACCCACCCGGACTGCTTCATAAGGCCTGGTTTTGATTTCCTCCAACCTGCTATGCGCCAGGTGGGTAGCCGTCTGCCGGCACACGTTGTCGTGGCTTGTCTGCAGTACCAGGGTCATAAACGGTATAATTGACAGGGCAAATGCAGTAAAAATAATAAGGGCGATTAGAACTTCAATAAAGGTCATACCTTCCTGCTTACGCAGGATTTGTTTGTAATTCATGGTTTACCTCCCTTTATCAGTCAAAATCACTTCAGATATATATGCTCCTGTCCTACCCCGGTGACGTATTTTACGGTAAACAGGAGCTATATTCAAAGTATTTAATGGTTATATTTCTATGGTGATCAGAATTTTACCATATTTATGCTTGTTATACAATAGTACCGGGCAAAAATTTTAGAGTATTTTAGAATTTTCTTGAAAATGCTACCCCCCTCCCCGGTGAATACCAAGCGAGAAAGGCATATTGTAAACCCGACTAATTTTTTTAGTTGACAATCTCCCCGCCTTGTTTTATCATTTCAGCAGCATATGGGAAATAGCAGGGGGGAGAAGCATGAAACGGGAGGAAAGCAGGCTTTTGGAAGCGCTTAAAGACGCGGAAGGTTTTGTCTCCGGGGAAAAACTTGGCCGGGAGCTGGGGATTAGCCGGGCCGCGGTATGGAAGCAGGTAAAAGAGCTGCGGCGCCTGGGGTATTCAATAAAAGCCACCCCACACCGGGGGTACCGGCTGGAGCAGACACCCGACCTGCTGCTTCCCGGGGAGCTGTATCCCCGCCTGCGGACCCGCTTTTGCGGGAGCCGGATTTATTACTATACTACCCTGGACTCCACCAACCGCCTGGCGGACACCCTGGGGGCCCGCCAGGAGAAAGAAGGCGCGCTGGTAGTGAGCGAAGAACAGACCGGTGGAAAGGGAAGAAGGGGGAGAGGCTGGCATTCCCCGCCCGGCCTGGGCATCTATATGTCGCTCCTTTTTTACCCCTGCGCACTCAGCCCGGAGATGCTTTCCCCCTTTACCGCTGCCGCCGCAATTACCGCGGCTTGCAGCCTGCAGGAGTGTATTGCAGTACCCGCGGCGGTGAAATGGCCCAATGACCTGTTTTTAAAGGGGAAAAAATTTGGCGGGCTGCTGGCGGAAGTAAAAGGCAACGAGGAAGAGGTGCACTACCTGGTGCTGGGCCTGGGCCTGAACGTTAACCAGGGGGTGGAAGATTTTCCGGAAGAATTAAAGCAAACCGCCACTTCGCTGCGGCGGGTAGAAAACAAGTTTTTTTCGCGGGTGGAAATCTGCTGCCGCCTGCTTCAAGACCTGGAAGATAGCTACCTGCTTTTTCTCCGGGAAGGGTTTGCCCCTTTCCGGGAGGCGTGGAAGCGGAACAGCATAACCCTGGGGCGAAAAGTTGCCTGGAAAAGAGGGGAAGAACTCCGCGAGGGCACGGCCCGGGATATCGACACCCGTGGCGCACTTGTATTAGAAGACAGTGCGGGGGAAACGCACCGGCTCACCAGCGGGGAAGTTGAAGTGGGGGAAGAAATATGCCCGAAGCAGGGGAGTATAAAGAGAGTAAAAGAGTAATTCAGAAAAGCACGATTACCAAAAATGAAACAGGAGGCGCAACGTTGAAATCAGGTGTCCGTGAACTGGCTCTCATCGCTTTGCACGTTGCAGTTATAAGCATACTGGCCCGTTTTGCCCTGCCCGTTCCTTTCAGCCCCGTCCCCTTGACCGGGCAAATGGTAGGCGTCTTTCTGGCCGGGTCGCTGCTGGGAAGCAAAAAAGGTGCGTTTGCCGTTTTTACATATATCCTGCTGGGTATAAGCGGGGCGCCGGTTTTAGCCATGGGAAGAGCAGGGCCCGGGGTTTTATTTGAGCCTTCCGGCTGGTACCTGCTGGGTTTCCTCCCCGGGGTTTTTATCCTGGGGCTAATAATGGAAAGAAGCAGCCCAAACAGCGGGAGGTTTCTGCCCGCCTGGGGAGGGATGCTGGCCTGCCTGGCAATTACTTACTTATGCGGTGTTTCTTATTTCATGCAGGTGTTGGAATACGAGCCGGCCCAGGCGGCAGCCGTGGGAATACTACCTTTCCTGCCGGGGGACCTGGCAAAGATCGCCCTAACCGTCCCTCTGGCGGCAAAATTAATAAAAGTGCTTGGCGCCAGGCCGGGGAGAATATAAGCAGTAGATATTTCACTCCTCAAGCAAACGCCTCCCGGTGGGCCAAAAGGGCTGCCCCTACTGCGCCAACTACCTGGGGTTCATCCGGTATATGTATATTATCCCGCAGTCGCTCTTCCAGGGATTTTACCACCCCGCCGTTTTTGGCTACGCCGCCGGTCATCACCACCTCTTTTTCCAGGCCAACCCGGTTGGCCAACCCGACGGTACGCTCGGCGATGGAATCGTGAATGCCCCGGATTATTTCTTCCACGGGATGACCTTCGGCAACAAGGGAGACTATTTCCGATTCCGCAAAAACAGTGCACATGCTGCTGATAGGCACCGAATTTTCGGCTTTCTTGCTCAACGTTCCCATCATGGTTAGTTCCACTTCCAGGGAACGGGCCATTACTTCCAGGAAGCGCCCCGTCCCGGCGGCGCATTTTTCGTTCATTACAAAGTCAATCACTTTGCCCTCGCCGGATAACCGGATTACTTTGCTGTCCTGGCCGCCTATGTCTATTACCGTGGAGGCAGAGGGGAACAAAAAATGGGCGCCTTTACCGTGGCAGGTGATTTCTGTAACCCTCTTGTGGGCAAAAGGGATACTTATGCGCCCGTACCCCGTGGCCAGTATAAACTCCAGGTCCTCCCAGCGGTATCCGGTATGCTCCAGCGACTGCTCCATGGCTTTCTGAGCCGCGGTTTTGCTGTTGGCCCCGGTGGGGACTATAACATAATCATAGTTTTTTTCCCGGTCCATGATTACCACTTCCGTGGACAACGAACCTATGTCCACTCCTGCTACAAAAGACATTGCTCACACTCCTTTTCTCCTTTTCTCCCTTTTCTCTTTTTCTCTTTTTCTCTTTTTCTCCTATTCATATTTACTCCCGGTTTTAATCCAGCCTGCTTATGACCCGGTCCCATATTTCTTCGCGCCCGCTTTTTTTGACCGCGGAAAAAGAAAGCAGCTCTTCGCCGGGGGAAAGTTCCAGGTCGCGCCGAATTGTTTCCAGGTGATTCTTGCGTTTTCCCCTGGATATTTTGTCCTCTTTGGTGGCTACTACTATAAACGGTTTACGGAAGTACCTCAGCCAGTTCACCATCAGGGCGTCGTTTTCCTGGGGGGGATGCCTTATATCTATAATCTGCACGCAAAGCCGAAGCTGGCTCCGGTAAGCCAGGTAATCTTCTACCAGGGAGCCCCAGGCGTGGCGCTCTTTTTTGGATACTTTGGCGTACCCGTATCCCGGCAAATCCACCAGGTAAATGTTCTCGTTTATACGGTAGAAAAAAATAGCCCTGGTTTTGCCGGGAGTGGAACTGGTTCGGGCCAGGTTTTTGCGCTGTAGGAGGGTATTGATCAGGGAAGATTTCCCCACGTTGGAGCGGCCCAGGAAAGCGACCTCCGGGAGATCACTGTCCGGAAATTCTTTAACCCCGGAGGCCCTGGTTTCCAGCTCTGCCCGCCATACGTTCATTCCCTATCACCTGCCGCTGCATTTAGTGGTTTATAACCGCGTTATCGTAGTCGCCATCATCGGCTACCACATCTGTGGGTAGATGCTTTTCCGGGCTTTCCATCCCCGGTAATTGGAAATTTACCAGCACTTCCCGCAACACTTCGTCCATGTGCTCTACTTCCACCACTTCCAGCTGCCGGAGCACGTTGGAAGGTATTTCTTCTTTATCATGGCGGTTTTCCGCGGGGATTATTACTTTTTTAATCCCGGCGCGGTGCGCCGCCAGTACTTTTTCTTTTATGCCACCCACGTGAAGCACCCTGCCCCGCAGGGTTATCTCCCCCGTGAGGGCGGCCCGGCAGGAAACCGGTGCTCCGGTTAAAGACGACACCATGGCCACCGCCATGGCTGTGCCCGCCGAAGGCCCGTCTTTGGGTATGGAGCCTTCCGGGACGTGCACGTGTATGTCCAGGTTCTGGAAAAAGTCGGGCTCCAGCCCCAGTTCCTCGCAGCGAGAGCGGATATAGCTTAAGGCCGCCTGGGCCGATTCCTGCATCACGTTACCCATCTTGCCGGTTAAAGTAAGTTTACCGCTGCCTTTCATGAGGCTGACTTCCACCGGTATAAGCTCGCCACCGGTTTCCATCCAACCCAGGCCGGAAGCCACGCCTACCCGGTCCTGCGATTCTACGGTGCCGTAACGGTAGCGGGGGACCCCCAGGTATTTTTTTAAATTTTTCTGGGTGAGCTTCAAGCTGTAGCCGGGTTCGTCGTTAACCCGCCGGGCCTGCTTGCGGCATACCGTAGAAAGGTTGCGTTCCAGGTTGCGCACCCCGGCTTCCCGGGTGTACTGCCGTATGGTTTCCCGCAGGGAGCCTTCCGATATTTGCAGGTTTTCCCCCGTTAGCCCGTTTTCTTCCAGCTGCTTGGGTATAAGGTGCCTGCGGGCTATTTCCAGCTTTTCTTCCTCCGTGTATCCGGAAATGTGTATGGTTTCCATCCGGTCCAGGAGGGTCCGGGGAATATTGTGCGTAGTGTTGGCCGTGGTGATAAACATTACCCGGGAAAGGTCGAAAGAAGATTCGATAAAGTGATCGCTAAACGAATAGTTCTGTTCCGGGTCCAGGACTTCTAGCAACGCGGCAGCGGGATCCCCCCGGAAATCGCTGGCCAGCTTGTCCACTTCGTCCAGCAAGAAAACAGGGTTTTTTGAGCCGGCCTGGTGCATACCCTGTACTATGCGGCCCGGCAAGGCGCCCACGTACGTGCGCCGGTGTCCCCTGATTTCCGCTTCATCCCTTACGCCGCCCAGGGTTATCCGGGTAAAATTGCGGCCTGTAGCACGGGCTATAGACCTGCCCAGGGAGGTTTTTCCCACGCCCGGCGGGCCTACCAGGCACAGGATAGGGCCTTTTATTTTCCGGGTTAGCCTCCTGACGGCCAGGTGCTCCACGATCCTGGTTTTGACTTTTTCCAGGCCGTAATGGTCCTCATCCAGTATGCGCTGCACCTCTCCCAGGTCCAGCCGGTCTTCGGTAAAAGTGGACCAGGGCAAATCCAGCACCCAGTCCAGGTAATTCCGGATAACCACGGTTTCCGCGGCGGCGGCGGGCATCTTTTCCAGCCGCCTTACTTCTTTAAAGAGCTTCTCCTGCACTTCTTCGGGCAGGCCCGCTTTGTTTATTTTTTCGCGGTATTCTTCCACCTCTTCTTTTTTGTCCTCTTTTTCCCCTAACTCCTCCTGGATAGCCTTCATTTGCTCCCTTAAATAGTATTCTTTCTGGTTCTGCTCCATCTGCTTGCGCACCCGGTTTTGTATGGTGCGCTCCAGTTCCATGATTTCCATCTCGTAGTGGAGCATTTCGCTAACCTTTTCCATACGCTGCCGGGGATCCACCACTTCCAGGAGCTGCTGCCTGTCTTCTTTTTTTAGGTTGAGGTGCGAAGCAATTACGTCGGTCAACTTGCCGGGATCTTCTATTTCCTTAACTGTCTGCAGGGCATCCGGGGAAATATTCTTATTATTCTTTACCAGCTGCTCGAAAAGATCCAGGAGGCTGCGCATTAAAGCTTCGGTATGCCTGTCCCCGTTTTTATGCTCCTCCAGGATTGCTACTTCACTTTCCAGGTAAGGATCAAAATAATTTATACGGTTTATTTCGCACCGCTGCAGGCCTTCTATTAACACGCGCAGGTTACCTTCCGAGAGTTTTACCACCTGTTTAACCCTGGCGACAGTGCCTTTTTCGTGGAGGTCTTCTTCTCCGGGTTCGTCCACCCCGGATTCTTTCTGTGCTGTTAGTACTACCATGCTTTCCCCTTCTATAGCGCTTTCCAGGGCGTTTTTGGAACGCTCCCGGCCCACGTCCAGGTGCATTACCATGTGGGGCAGTACTACCACCCCTCTTAGCGCCAGCAGGGGTAATCTTATGGTGCCGTTTGCTCCATTTTCTTTATTATTGTTGCTTGTGCTGCTCATCTCCGGTTCACCTCCAGTTTTTATAGCTGCCAGCTTTCCACTTCTAACCTTCTACTTCTCCTCTTACGCATTGCTATCCCACGCCACGGGTCAAGGGTGGGACCAGGTCATCCCTGCAGGGAGAGGAATGGTTTTTTCTTCTTTTTCTGTTCCTTTTCCTTTCTCCCTGTCTATATTATTATATTTACACAGGCTTTCCTGCAGCACTTCATTAAGGTGGCTTACCGGCACTATTTCCACGCTATAGTCCTGCCGGAAACTTTCCTGCCAGTTTTTCTCGGGTATTATTACTTTGGCGGCTCCCGCTTCCACCGCCGCTTCCAGCTTGGGAACTATGCCGCCCACGGGGCGAACATACCCGCGCACCGATATTTCTCCGGTCATGGCTACCTGCGGGTCCACCGGCTCGTTTTTCAAAGCCGAGTAGATCGCCGTGGCTATCCCTACCCCGGCAGAACCACCGTCCAGGGGGATGCCACCGGGGAAATTGAGGTGCAGGTGGTAATCGTTAAGGTCCAGCTCCAGGCAGGTGCTAAGGACGCTGATAACGTTGTCCACCGACCCCCGGGCTGTGCTTTTACGTTTTACCGTCCTGCCGCCGCCTCCCCCCAGTTCTTCTTCCTCTACCATGCCGTTAATATTTACTGCTCCCCTGCCCGAATTAACCGGGATAACAGAAGCTTCTATTTCCACTATGGTGCCCATGTTGGGACCATAAACTGCCAGCCCGTTGGCGTAGCCGGTCTGCGGAGCCTGGGGAACGCTTTTTTCCGGGCGTGGAGAAAGCTGGCTGCTGTTTACCACCCACTCTACTTCCCGGACATCTATTACACTTTTGCCTTCCCCGTGGGTAATACCGGCCGCCATCTGCACTATATTAACTGCTTCCCTCCCGTTGTTGGCGTACCGCTGTACTACTTCCACCCCGGAATCAGTAATACTTGTTTTTATCCTTTTGGCGGCGTTTAAAGCTATTTCTGCCACCTCGTTGGGGTGAAGGCCGCGGAAAAAGATTTCCAGGCAACGGGAGCGAACCGCCGGCGGCATCTCCTCGGGAGTGCGCGTAGTGGCTCCTATCAGGCGAAAGTCCGCGGGCAGGCCGTTCTGAAACATCTCGTGAATGTGCCGGGGGATGTTGGTATCTTCGCTGTTGTAGTAAGAGCTCTCCAGAAAAACCTTGCGGTCTTCCAGCACTTTTAGGAGCTTGTTGATCTGGATAGGGTGCAGCTCCCCTATTTCGTCAATAAATAGTATGCCCCCGTGCGCCCTGGTAACCGCTCCCGGTTTGGGCTGGGGTATGCCCGCCATACCCATGGCCCCGGCACCCTGGTAGATAGGATCGTGAACCGTGCCGATGAGGGGATCGGCTATACCCCTCTCATCAAAACGGGCCGTAGTAGCATCCAGTTCGATAAAACGAGAATGTTCTCCAAAAGGGGTTCCCCTCGTTCTCTTGGCTTCTTCCAGCACCAGGCGGGCTGCCGCGGTCTTGCCGATACCGGGAGGTCCGTAAAGAAGCACATGCTGGGGATTGGAGGTGCATAAAGCCGCCCGGAGGGCTTTTAAACCTTCCTCCTGTCCCACTATTTCCTTGAAATTAGAGGGACGGGTTTTTTCCGACAGCGGTTCCGTTAAAGATATATTTCGCAGCTTTTCCAGGTTTTGCATTTCCTTGCGCGATTCTCGCTCCACCGCCGCCTTGTTGGTCTGCTGGTTGCGCAGCAGATTAAAAAAATACAGCCCTATTACAATAGCAAAAAATATCTGCACCAGGCCCAACACGCCGGTAAATTCCTGCATACGTGAACCCCCTTATTCTTTCCTTTTTGGTCTGACATTGGTCCGATACTTCTGCGGGTCAATGTTTATTATTAACCAGAAAAATCCCGAGTATCCATACAAATACCAGCCGGGAAAGAACAAGGGGGCGCGGTTTCCACTATCAGGCGTCAGGCGCTTTCTTCTTTCTTTTTCTTTTGTTTATCCGTAGTAACCAGGATGGGTTTTTCCTCTTTCCTGATCACATCCGGGGTAACCATGCATTTTTCCACATTATTGTACGAAGGAATATCAAACATAACATCCACCAGGACCTCTTCCAGTATAGCCCTTAAGCCGCGGGCTCCTGTTTTGCGCTGTATTGCTTCTTCGGCAATGCTCTCCAGGGCTTCCTCCATAAACTCCAGCGTTACCCCGTCCAGCTCAAACAGCTTTTGGTACTGTTTGACCAGTGCGTTACGCGGCTGTGTGAGGATCTGAACCAGCGATTCTTTGCCCAGCGGGTCCAGGGTAGCTACTACCGGTATGCGTCCCACGAACTCAGGAATCAATCCGTACTGCAACAGATCCTGCGGCAGCACGTTCTTTAAAATCTCTCCCAGGTTGGGGTCGGTTTCACTCCTTACCTCTGCACCAAAACCGATGCCTTTTTTGCCTATGCGGTTCTGGATTATATCGTCCAGCCCTTCAAAAGCTCCCCCGCATATAAACAGGATATCGGTGGTGTCTATCTGCATGAATTCCTGGTGGGGGTGCTTGCGCCCGCCCTGCGGGGGCACACTGGCTACGGTCCCCTCCAGGATTTTAAGCAGCGCCTGCTGCACTCCTTCCCCGGATACATCGCGGGTAATGGATGGGTTATCCGTTTTACGGGCCACCTTGTCAATTTCGTCAATGTAGATAATCCCTTTTTCCGCTTTTTCCAGGTCATAGTCGGCAGCCTGGATTATTTTAAGAAGAATATTCTCTACATCCTCGCCCACGTAACCGGCTTCCGTCAGGGAAGTTGCATCGGCTATGGCAAAAGGCACGTTCAGGATTTTGGCCAGGGTCTGGGCCAGCAGTGTTTTGCCCACCCCGGTAGGGCCAATCAGGGCGATGTTGCTTTTTTGAAGCTCCACATCTTCCAGCTTCTGGCCCGCGTTTATACGTTTGTAGTGGTTGTAAACTGCCACGGCAAGTATCTTCTTGGCTGCATCCTGACCGATCACGTACTGGTTGAGGGTTTCCTCGATTTCCTGGGGTTTGGGCAGTTCCACAGGTCCAAAATCGCTTTCTTCGCCCATTTCTTCTTCAATAATTTCGTTGCAGAGCTCAATACATTCGTCGCAGATATAAACACCAGGGCCAGCGACCAGTTTTTTGACCTGCTCCTGAGTTTTCCCGCAAAAGGAACACTTCAACTGTCCCTTTTCGTCACTGAACTTAAACATAAACCAGTTTCACCTCGGTTCTTTATAATTTATTTTCTGTTTGCCAGGATTTCATCCACCAGACCGTATTCCCTGGCCGCCTCGGCAGACATGAAGAAATCGCGGTCGGTATCCTTGCTTATAGTTTCCACCGGCTGCCCGGTATGATGCGCCAGGATTTCGTTTATGGTTTCCCTTATCTTGATTATCTCTTTGGCGTGTATCTCTACGTCGGTAGCCTGCCCTTGAGCTCCACCCATGGGCTGATGCACCATTACCCGTGAATGAGGAAGCGCAAAGCGCTTGCCCCTGGTTCCGGCGGCCAGCAGAAGGGCCCCCAGGCTGGCTGCCAGCCCCACGCATATGGTGGAAACATCCGGTTTTATATACTGGATGGTATCGTATATAGAAAGTCCCGAATAGACGGAACCACCCGGTGAATTCAAATAAAGGTGAATATCTTTATCAGGATCCTCGGACTCTAAAAACAGTAGCTGGGCGTTAACCAGGTTGGCAACATTGTCATCAATAGGCGTCCCTATAAATATTATACGATCTTTTAGTAAGCGTGAATAGATGTCGTACGCTCTTTCTCCCCTGCTGGTTTGCTCCACTACCATCGGCACCAGTGTGCTCATTTTCATCTCCCCTTCCTGTTCAGGCAACTTTTTGGTATTTATAATTATGAACCCTACCTGACATTACTATACTATACTATACTATACTATACTATTTACTTCACCATATTTTAAATACAGTTGGCCGTGCTAAACAAATATTACCTTCTATATTCTTTCTTTATTCTTTGCTTTCCCGGGTTTCCCCCGCTACTTCTTCTGTTTCTTCCCCCTGGCCTTCTTCATTATCTACATCTACATCTTTTTCTCCATCTTCTTCTTCCGGGGTTTGTTCTTCCTGGTCTGCTTCCCCGGGTTCAACGTATTTCACTTCAGCATGGTTAACCAGAAAATCAATTACCTTGCGCATTCGCACCTCTTCCCGCATCATATCTAATCTACCCTGTTTTTCAATTACTTCCCTTATATGTTCAACATCCTCATTATAAGAATCGGCAAGTTCCTGAAGCTTTTCTTCTACTTCGTGATCTTCTACCCCAAATCCTTCTTTTTTAATTATAGTATCCAGGGTAAGGTTAGCTCTAACCCGGTCTACAGCTTCTTCCCGGTACTGGCTTCGCAGCTCTTCCCTGGTTCTCCCCGAAATCTCTAAAAATTGCTCCATCTTAAGCCCCTGCATAGCAAACCTCTGCTCCAACTCACTCATCATGTGGTCTATCTGCCTTTCCACCAGGGGTTCCGGCACCTTCATGGAACTACGGCGGGCAGCTTCTTCGATGACTGCGCTCTCAAGTTTCTGGCGGTTGCGGTTTTCCGCTTCTTCTTTGAACTTCTCAAAGAGGTCTTCTTTATATTCTTCAAATGTATCGAACTCGCTTACTTCCCTGGCAAAATCATCATCAAGTTCCGGGTATTCTTTTTTCTTAAGCTCCTTGACTTTTACCTCGAAAACTGCTTCCTTCCCCGCCAAAGCATTTTCGTGATAGTCCTGGGGAAAGGTCACTTTAACCTCCCTGTCTTCACCCGGGCGGGCTCCTATAAGCTGCTCTTCAAAGCCCTCGATCAGGTTACCCGAACCTATTTCCAGGGAATAATCCCCGGCTTCACCGCCTTCAAAAGGTTCGCCATCTACATAACCCTTGAAGTCCAGGAGCAGCATATCTCCTTCGGCTGCTTCTCCTTCCTCATCTTCTACGGCCACCAGCCTGGCGTGCTGTTCCCTCAGGCCTTCCAGGTAATTATTGACCTGCTCTTCGGTTACTTCTTCCCTTTCTACTTCCACCTCTATCCCTTTGTATTCGCCCAGCTCCACTTCGGGCATAACTTCAACGGTAGCGGTGAATATCAGGGGTTTACCTTTTTCTATTTGGACAATATCTATATCCGGCTCATCTATGGGCTCTATCTCTGTTTCTTCCGCCAGGGCCTGGCTGTAAGCGTCTGGTACCATTATCTGCACCGCATCTTCGTAAAATATTTCCGGTCCATACTTGGTTTCCAGTATCTTCCTCGGGGCTTTTCCCTTGCGGAAGCCCGGCACGTTGACATCTTTAACCACTTTTTTATATGCCTTATCTAGAGCTTCTTCCACCTTGTCTTCCGGAAGCTCTATCTCCATCTTCACCTTATTGTCTTCTATTTTTTCCCACTTGACCATTCCATATGCTCCTCCTTTTAACCAAAATAGTTCTTGCCTGGTTTATTAGTATTTATAATTAAATTAACAGCTCAGGAAAATTAAATAAGGGCTCTTTTATACTGTTATTATGTTTGTAATGTATATAACGGGAAAGTAACTTTCACTAACTCCCCCGCTGCCCCGTTGCACTTTGTTTATGACCGCCGCCCTTTCTGGCATAAAAGCAGGCTGCCTTACCAAAGTAGCACTGGCGGGCCAATGCTACTTCCAGCCCGACCTGAGCAGTTACTATTTAAAATTTTTGCCGGGTTTGCAGTTATTAATCCCCGGGTAAAGCGTAAAGCAATGAATGATAATGATAATAAGCAATAGTAACAGTAAAGTAATAAATAAACAAGTGAAAATAAAAATACGCCTCTGTGCGGGCGATGGTCCAGTCTCTGTACCTCTTTCCTTCCAAACTCGGATAACATTTTAACATAATACCATTACATTAGCAAGTCAACCTGAAAAAACCAAACCTGTCAAGGGAGCGGAATTATGGAAAGCCTGCAATTTTCAATTGACAAGTATTAGGCGTGCTACTATAATTTACGTAACGAGTGAATGTTCATTCATTAGCTTGTAAG
>PWGO01000036.1 GCA_003554525.1 Syntrophomonadaceae bacterium
ATACGTCACCGCAGCCGTCAACGTAGTCTTACCATGATCCACATGCCCTATAGTACCAATATTAACATGCGGCTTGGTTCGCTCAAACTTCTCCTTGGCCATTACCATCAACCTCCTTAATTTACCTGTATAAGCTATTTATACTGCAGGGGGCTCCATGGATTTCCTCTTGTATCTTATTATGTAACAATTTAATAATTTTACCCAGGAAAAGTAACAAAAAAATAATAAGTTACTTTTTTAACTTGCAACCCCCTTCACAGCACCATCCCGCTCCGGGGTATTTCTTTACCCCCTGGTTCTTCAACAGCTTGTACCTTAGAACAAAGCCCTTTAACTTTAGCGTTCAGCATTTTGTAAAAAAAATAAAAAATGGTGGCGGCGCAGGGATTCGAACCCCGGACTCTGCGGGTATGAACCGCATGCTCTTACCAGCTGAGCTACGCCGCCTGGAGCTCACGACCGGATTTGAACCGGTGACCTTATCCTTACCAAGGATACGCTCTGACCCCTGAGCTACGTGAGCCTGCATAAATCTTTTATATACCTGCATAAATCTTTTATATATAAGGAAACCGCTGTAATTAGCGATTTCCGTTAATATGCTTTGGTTGCGGGGGCAGGATTTGAACCTGCGACCTCCGGGTTATGAGCCCGACGAGCTACCTGACTGCTCCACCCCGCGGCGTTTTTGGAGCGGGTGATGGGAATCGAACCCACGCTGCTGGCTTGGGAAGCCAGGGCTCTACCACTGAGCTACACCCGCTTTCGCACAACCTGATCTCAACCGTAAACGATTATAACTCCTACCCGCTCAAATGTCAACACCGGGGGGATTTGAAAAGTTATCCTTTTCGAATTTCCAGGTAGCGCTCCAGTTTTCTTTTCACTCTCTGCAGGGCATTATCAATAGATTTTACGTGGCGGGTCAACTCCACAGCAATCTCCTGGTAAGATTTACCCTCTAAATACAGGGTTAACACCCTTAGTTCCAGCTCGCTTAAAATTTCTCCCATCTTAAATTCAATGTCGTAGTATTCTTCCCGGTTTATCATTAACTCTTCCGGGTCGGTAATCTTGGTTCCGGAAAGTATATCCAAAAGAGTACGGTCGGAATCTTCATCATAAATAGGCTTATTAAGGGATACATATGAATTTAAGGGAATGTGCTTCTGCCGGGTGGCTGTTTTAATAGCGGTTATCATCTGCCTGGTAATACACAACTCGGCAAACGCCCGGAAAGATGAAAGCTTGTCCCCTTTAAAATCCCTTATTGCCTTGTAAAGGCCTATCATCCCCTCTTGGATTATATCCTCACGGTCAGCACCTACCAAAAAGTAAGACCTGGCTTTAGATTTGACAAAATTTCTATACTTGTTAATTAGAAATTCCAGCGCAAAACAGTCGCCGTTCTTGGCCTGTATGGCCAGCTCCTCGTCATTCCTGTGCTCCTGTTCCGTAGCAGGTCCCCTAGCATGAGATTCCTGTACCGATAAACTCACTGACCTCGCCTCCATCCAAGAATATGAGGAAATTTTCGTAGCTATTATATCTCAAAGCAGGCACTGTGGTCAAGCCTTATTATTTTTCTCCCCTTATACGGCCATATTATGACTGCATTTTTCTCCAATAAATCCCCTTTTATGCCTGCATGAAAAGGTTGTCAACAACTCCGTCGCTTTGACAACGCGAAATCGTACATCAATATCCCCCCGGCCACGGAGACGTTCAAAGAACTTACCCTGCCGTACATGGGCAGGTACACCAGCTCATCGCAGTTTTCTTTAACCAGGCGGGACAAACCTTTTCCTTCAGCTCCCAGGACAAGCACTGCCCTGCGGCTCCAGTCCGCCTGGTAGTAAGGCAGGCTGCTGTCATCATCGGCTCCGTAAACCCAAAATTCCGCTTCCTGCAGTCGGCGGATAGTCTGAGCCAGGTTGGTTACTCTTACTACACAAACCCATTCCGCAGCTCCAGCAGCTACCCTGCGAACCGTGGCGTTTACCTGCACCGAACGATCGCGAGGAATTATTACATAACTTACCCCCGCCGCTTCCGCCGTCCTTAAAAGCGCTCCCATGTTGTGGGGATCCTCCAGGTGATCGAGCATTAATATTAACTGCTCTTCCTTTTTGTTCTCCAGCCCGGACCACATTTCTTCCCAGGACAGGTAACGGTACGGAGAAGTAAGGGCAGCTACTCCCCGGTGCACGGAAGAATTGCCTGCCAGGGAGATAAATTTTTCTCTATCCAGGGTTTCAATTTCAACCTCCCGGCAACGAGCAAGAGAATACAGCTCCTGCAGGTTGGAAGGCCGTTTTTGCTTCAAGATATACAGTTTCTGGACACTTCCGGCTTGCAGCGCTTCTTTTACATTGCGGTAACCGGTTACTATATCCTCTTTTCGCAATATTATTCCTCCGCACCCGTATTCTTTTGGCTTAACCTGCCGCAGGAAAAATCACCTTCCGGGCAGCAACCCTCCACCTCACAGGGAGGACCGGCATTCTGGAAAAGCACCGGGGCAACTTTTTTCACTTCCTGGCACATCATCTCGGCCAACTGCCTGATTTCTTCCTGGGCCCGGCGGCACATTCTTAAACGAAAAAAATGGTGTAAGCTCCGGGCATTCATGGTTACCACGTACTTGGTTTCGCAGGCATTGGGCAAAACATAGCGTGCATCCTCCTGGTGCACCATTTTTCTCAACGCGGAGTATGCCTCCCGGGCTTTTTCCATCTGTGCTTCAAAAAGGGCGCGTGCTTCTGGATTATTTTTTATAGACGAAGGAGTAACATATTCAAAATTGTCTTCACTGACGTAGCGCTGCGATTTTTGCGAATAAGAGGCAATACGGTGGCGCACCATCTGGTGTGAAAGGGTGCGGCTGACTCCTTCCACTGCAAAAGTAAAACTGGCGTGTTCCAGGGGAGAATCGTGCCCCATGCGCAACAACTTTTGGACAAAGTTTCTAACCCGCTCTTCATCCATCGCCTCGGCAATTTGTTCAGCCCCCGCCGGGGAGTAACAGAGCCTTGCCGCTGCCGCTACTGTTTTATCAGGCTGGGGAGAGTAGCTTAACAGGAATACTTTCATTATTCTTTACTCCTTTATTTTTTTAACCGGCTTGCATTTAAATTCAAGTTCTTTTCCACCTCACCCCGTACGGGGTGTCTTCCAGTATAATGCCTTTTTCTTTTAGCTCATCCCGTATGCAGTCTGCAGTAGCAAAATCTTTCTGCTTGCGGGCTTCTTCCCTTTGCCGGATAGCCTGTTCAATTTCTTCCTCTACGGTATCGTCTTCCTCCATTTCCAGGATATCTAACACCCCGTTGCATTCCAGCAAAAACTCCCTTACAGATTGCAAGAGTGAATAATGGATTTCCGGCTGATTCAGGTAGTTATTGAACTCTTTGGCCAAATTAAAAAGAGAACCCATGGCTTCAGCAGTGTTAAAATCATCGTGCATGGCCTCAGAAAAGTGCTGCTTTTCTCTTTCCAGCAATTTTTGTAGTTTCTCTTCCTCTTCGCCCCTTCCTTCTTTTTTCCGCGCCTGTTTCAGGGCGGAATTTAAATTTTCCACAAAGTTTTGCAGTCTTTTTCTACCGTTTATAGCGTGGTTCATCTGGGGCTCACTAAAATTCAAGGGATTCCGGTAGTGGGCGGACAGCAGAAAAAAGCGGAGGTCCAGTGGATTAAATTTTTGAATTAATTCCCGCACTGTAAGCACGTTACCCAGCGACTTGGACATCTTTTCGGCATTTATATTCAAATAACCGCTGTGCATCCAGTAGCGCACAAAAGGTTTTCCCGTACACCCCTCGCTCTGGGCTATTTCATTTTCATGGTGCGGAAAAATAAGGTCCGGGCCTCCGGCATGTATATCTATAGTTTCCCCAAGGTACTGCATGGCCATGGCGGAGCATTCAATATGCCACCCCGGTCTCCCCCGCCCCCAGGGGCTGTCCCAGGAGGGTTCGCCGGGCTTCTCCTTTTTCCACAGCACAAAATCCAGGGGATTATTTTTGCTCTCATCTACTTCCACCCGGGCACCCGACTGCAGTTCTTCAATTTTTTGCTGCGATAAAGCCCCGTACCTGGCAAAATTTTCGGTATTAAAAACCACATCCCCTTCACTGTAATAAGCCAGCTCTGCATCCATTAACCCGTTAATAATCTCCACGATTTTCTTCATGTGTTCCGTAGCCCGGGGATGCCAGGTTGCTTCCCTTACGCGCAGCGCAGAAGCATCATTCAGATATTCTTCAATAAATCTGTCTGCAAGTTCCTCTACAGTTGTCCCCGTTTCTTCCGCCCTCTTTATCATCTTGTCTTCTATATCGGTAAAATTTTGCACATAAACAACTTCATATCCGCAATGCTCCAGGTAGCGTCTCACTACATCAAATACAACAAATACGCGTGCGTTTCCTATATGAACGTAATCGTAAACCGTGGGACCGCAGACATAAAAAGTTACCCGGGGAGGTTGAAGCGGCTTAAAACTTTCTTTTTTCCTGGTTAGAGTGTTGTATACTTTGAACTCCACTTAAGAGCACTCCTTTTTTTGGTGATTATTGTCACTGTTATCTTTAACGTCTTTCATGCTGTACCTTAAACTGTCTATCTGGCTCTGCAGAGAATTTAAAACTTCCGCAATAGGGTCAGGCATGTCGGTGTGATCCAGGTTGATGGAAGGTACGCGTTCTCCCTCGTATACTACTGTCCTGCCCGGTATGCCCACTACGGTGGTCCTCGGGGGGACCGACTGCAACACTACGGAGCCCGCCCCAATACGGGCCCCGTCTCCTATCTCTATAGGACCCAAAACTTTGGCCCCGGCGCCAACTACTACATTTTTGCCTACGGTAGGGTGCCTTTTCCCGGTTTCCTTCCCGGTGCCTCCCAGGGTTACTCCCTGGTAAATGGTTACATTCTCGTAAATTTCGGGGGTTTCCCCTATTACCACTCCCATACCGTGATCAATAAAAAACCCTTCCTTGATCTTGGCCCCCGGGTGTATTTCTATACCGGTTATAAAACGACTGAACTGGGATATAAGGCGGGGGATAAATACCAGCCCCCTGCAATACAGGAAGTGACCCAGATGATGAAAGATTAACGCGTGCAAGCCGGGGTAGCAGAGCAACACTTCCAGCAGATTCTTGGCCGCCGGATCCCTTTCAAATATGGCACGGATATCTTTCCTGATCCTGCCCAGCATACAGAAAACCCCTTCCTCGCTTTTTTATTCACTTAATTAAAGATAAAATTTTTCTATAAGTTTAATGCCCGGAGTACATATCTTTTTTAATTTTTAAAATAAATAACTGCAAAAATAATAAATAACCGCCCCCTGATAAAATTCAGAGACGGTTTTTACCGCGTTTCCACCCTGATTGGACATGTACAAGCCCCTCTCTACGGATTAATAACGGTACCCCGCCGGGCTTTCATAATAGGCCCAGGACGCCGTTCCGAAAGCCTGCTCCAAAGCGCATTTCCGCCACGAGGATACTTAAACCCCTCTCAGCTCAACAAGGGTTTATCTCTGTAGTTCCATGCTTATGGCGTACTTCTCTTTTTCCTTGCATTTAATTTCCTTAAATTAGCCAGCTTTTATTATTATATAAGGCCGTTTTTAAGCTGTCAATGGAACACCCGTTGCCCACTTAATCTTCTTTACCGGGGGCAAAACCGGGAGATAAAATCCCCGTAATTTCTGGCCCTGCCGATCTCCATAACCGGACAACTACCTTTTCTCCAGCAAAACTACGCAGTAAGAAGCAATTCCTTCTCCCCTGCCCAGTTCACCCAGTCCTTCATGGGTAGTAGCTTTTATGCCAATGTTTTCCGGTTCTACAGCTATACAACCAGACAGCTTTTCTTTAATTTCCTCCAGATAAGGCTGGAGCTTTGGCTTCTGGGCAATTACCACGCAATCGGCATTTACCACCCCGTAATTTTTTTCCCGCACCAGGCCAGCTACCCGAAACAATAAATCTACACTGCATGCCCCACAGTATTTTTCATCCGTATCGGGGAAAAAAGTACCAATATCACCCAATGATAAAGCACCCAGCAGGGCATCCATCAGGGCGTGGGTTAAAACGTCGGCATCAGAATGCCCTTGTAGGCCCAGCTCAAAAGGAATGCGGACACCTCCCAGGATAAGCGGAGGCCCTTCTACCAGGCGGTGGACATCGTAACCGGTGCCAATCCTATACATGCTCATTCCTCTTTTCTAAGAACATTTCCGCCAGGACCAGGTCCTCCGGGATGGTTATTTTAATGTTCTCGCTTTCTCCCTCCACCACGGCAACCGGTGCCCCGGTATATTCTACCAGGGAAGCGTCGTCGGTAGCTTCCCTGCCTTCCTTGTATGCATCTTCATGGGCCTTTACAAGCACTTCCCTGGTAAAACACTGGGGCGTTTGAATCAGGCGGTATTTTTCTCGGTCCAGAGTTTTAGCCACGTTGCCCCGCTGGTCAACTTCTTTGATTGTATCCTTCAGCGCCACAGCCGGAACAGCCGCTCCCCGGCGTTCCGCGACTGACAAGACTCTTTTTATAAGGGAAATTGAAACCATTGGGCGGACACCGTCGTGTATACACGCTGTTTCTACACTTTGAGGCAGGGTCAGCAGGCCACGGTAGACAGATTCCTGCCTTTTTTGGCTTCCTTCAACAAGTTTTACGCGGTCCAGTGGCCGGTAAGGTTGGAGCAAGCCCCGGGCATAATCCCGGTAGTTATCGGGAACCACCAAAACTATTTCCGAAAAGACTCCTGCTTGTATAAAACGCTGCAGAGTATGGACTACCACGGGCCTGTCCAAAATATTTAAGAACTGCTTGGGCACTTCCGCATCCATGCGCAACCCTTTTCCGGCTGCAACGATTACTGCACCGTTCATTACTTCACCTCGGATATTCTTTCCGAAGCATTCTTGGGCTTGGCAAATATCATTCTTCCCGCAGCAGTTTGCAGTACACTGGTTACCAGCACTTCAATGGTTTCACCTATATGCCTTTTGCCGTTTTCTACTACTACCATGGTTCCGTCGTCCAGGTAGGCTACGCCCTGGCCGGCCTCCTTGCCGTCTTTTATGATCTGGGCTTTCATCTCTTCACCCGGCAGCACTACCGGCTTAACCGCATTGGCAAGTTCGTTAATGTTGAGAACTTCTACCCCCTGAAGTTCACATACCTTGTTTAAGTTAAAATCGTTGGTTAAAATTTTACCGTTTAGAACTTTGGCCAGCTTAACCAGCTTACTGTCTACTTCCGTTATTTCTTCAAAATCTCCTTCGTATATTTTCACGTTTATATTATCCAGGTCTTTTTGTATCTGGTTAAGGATATCCAGTCCGCGGCGACCCCGGTTGCGTTTCAGCAGATCGGGGGAATCGGCAATATGACGGAGTTCCTCTAAAACAAACTCGGGCACTACAATGGTTCCTTCCATAAAACCTGCCTTGCAAATATCAATTATTCTACCGTCAATAATTACACTGGTATCTAGCACCTTTACATTGGAATGTTCCGCGGCTGAAGCTGTGAGCTGCTTCTTGTTAAACAGCGAAGTTATAAAAGAAAATTCCTCTTTCCTGCCCAGCACGAACCTTATACCCAGGTAAGCAAGCAGGGCGCATATTACCAGGGATAAATAAATACCCCAATCACCTACATGGGCCAGGGGAATACTTATAAGTATTCCCAAAAGCAAGGTTATTAACAGGGCAAACACAACCAGTGCGATATCCTGGGTGGGAACCGATTTTAACTTTAAATCCAGGATGGAAACGGCTTTTCCTATTACTCCCCCGATAGCAGGAACTAAAAAATAAAAAATAATAGCCACAAGCAGCCCCCCCAGCACAGGGAACAAAAGGTTATCTCCCGCCAGGGATGTTTCCAAACCACTCATATCCAATACTTCAACAATTATTTTTTCTTCGTAGCTCCGCACCAGGTTATAACCTAATATAAAACCAATTAATGCACCAATAACTCCTAATATTTTACGGTACAAACCTGTTTCACCTCCTTTTAATAAAATATTACCATTAACTGAACATCATACACCCTTCTTATTATTATATCCCCGTAAACCGGAAATATATTTATAAAATATCAAGTTTACTGGTAATTCCGGTGTATTTATTTAAAATTTGCTTCCAGTTCGCTGCTTATTTCTTCTACTTCCATGCCCTGAACCAGCACCAGCTCACTTAACAATATTTTTTTTACACTTTCCAGCATCTTTTTTTCCCCGGTGGAAAGCCCTTTTTCTTTTTCCCGCCATTTTAAAGCTCTATAAACTTCTGCCACCTCAAAAATGTCACCGCTTTTTATTTTTTCCATATTAACCATGTATCGGCGGTTCCAGTTGCTTTGAGCAGAGCCCGCCCCGCTTTCTCCCTGAATAACCTTGTATACTTCCGGAATCTGTTCCTCATTAATAACCTGGCGAAGCCCCAGCCCGTCAGCTTTATCCAGAGGTATCATTACTTTCATGTCACCTACGGATAGGCTCATAATATAATATTGCCTTTTTAAACCCAGCACTTCCTTTTCTTCAATTGCCTCTATAACGCCGGCTCCGTGCATGGGATAAACTATTTTATCTCCTATATTAAACAATAACCTCACACCTTACAATAGTTTTGTTATATTTTTTTCTTCAGAAGCATTTATTTCAATAGTATCACAGCTGTTAACAAATGTCAAAATAATTAATATAACATAAGTATAAAATTAATTCAAGCTAATTTTTACTTTTACTTTACTTAATAAGACAATTATTTATTCTTTTTTGTAATTAATCGGGCCCGGTAAATCCTTTATTACACCGTTGTGACAGGGGACACAGGCTTTACCCTCCGGACTAAGCGTGGCTCCGGAGAAGCGCAAAGCGGGCCGGATTTTACTCCCGCGGCTAATTGTCTCAGCCCGGGCAGTTACTTAATTTTAAATGTTGCCGTGCATCAAGTTGACAAAGAAAGAGTTTAAAAAGTATAATCATACTTAAATAAAGGTATTTACCGGGTTGTTACATAAATAACCGGGTTTCGAACTTCAACAAAGCCTGTAATTTTGTTTTATTTAACTTCAAAAAATGAGGTGAATTAAATGAAAAACAACAGTGAAACACATAAGGGACAGGATGGGAAGTTTGTAGGAGAATTTCAAGATATAGTGGAAGAACTTTTGGTACGGCACAAAAGTATCCTGGACTGCCTGACCAAGTACCAGGAAGCTACCGCCAGGGTAAACAGGGCCATAACCAAAACGGTAACCATGTGCGGATGCGTCTCCATTAACGCTGGAGCACAAGAGTTCCCCGTAGACGAGTCAATTAAGGAATTTGGTAAACACGTCAGCACTCACCTGGAAGGCAAGCTCTGTGAAAGCTGCACAGAAATAATTGAAGAAGAAATCGGCAATCATCTGTTTTACCTGGCAGCCCTTTGCAACCTTTTAAACATTGATCTCAGGGAAGTGCTGAATAAAGAATACAGCCGCCTTAATACCTTGGGTCATTTTTTTCTATCATGAGCTAATATTTTCCCAAAAGTTTGCCCTGTTTTATTTTTTAAATTATTTCCAGGGCCTCCTCTATCATGTTAACTCCTATAACCTCTATGGAGGGGCTTGTACTTTTTAAGATTTCTTCCTTGTTTTTCTGGGGAAGTATACAACATTCCATTCCAAGTTTTTCTGCTTCTTTAACGCGGGTTGTAGCCCGGCTTACCGGCCTTATTTCCCCGGTAAGACTTATTTCTCCAAACACTGCTTGATTTTTTCGAACAGGTTTCTGTCTTACGCTGGATACAAGGCTTAAAGCCACGGCCAGATCTACAGCTGTTTCAAACAATCTTACTCCTCCCACCACGCTAATAAACGCGTCCAGGCCGTAAAAAGAAAATCCTGCATGTTTTTCCAGCACTGCCATGATTAAGGCCGCCCTGTTTGTATCAATACCGGTAGTGGTGCGGCGGGGAGTGGAATAACTGGAATAGTTAACCAGGCTCTGTATTTCCACCAAAAGAGGTCGTGAGCCTTCCATACTTACCGTTATTGCGGAACCGCTGGTTTCTTTTTCGTTGGGAGACAAAAAGAGGTAAGAGGGGTTTTCCACTTCTACCAGGCCCCTTTCCTCCATAATAAATACCCCCAGTTCATTGGTGGAACCAAAACGGTTTTTTATACCTCGCAACAGGCGGAATGTATGGTAACGGTCACCTTCTAAATAAAATACACCGTCGACCATGTGTTCCAGCAGGCGAGGCCCTGCTATGGAACCTTCCTTGGTAACATGTCCTACCAAAAACAATACCATACCTTTCTGCCTGGCCAGGTTAATAAGGCCATTTGCCACCTCCTTAACCTGTGATACACTTCCCGGCAAAGCATCAACTTCTTCATGCTGTACAGCTTGTATGGAATCGACTATTAATACCCTGGGGCGGTGTTTTTCTACCAGCTCGAAAACAGCCCGGTATTCAATAGAGGAAGCTACCAGCAAATCCTGTTCTATTCCCATCCTACGTGCCCTCATTTTAATCTGGCCCAGGGACTCTTCTCCACTTATGTAAATAACGGGATGCCGGGTAGCCATACAGCTGGAAGCCTGAAGCAAAAGCGTAGATTTTCCCACTCCAGGGTCTCCACCAATAAGCAGCGAAGAACTTTCCACTGCCCCCGAACCCAGAACCCGGTCAAATTCTTTTAACCCCGTACTGATACGTGAGGCCTCTTTTTCGGTTATGTCCTCCAGCCTGGAAGCTTTAATTTCCCTGTTCCCCTGGTTCAAACTTAAAGATCTCGTGATTATTTCTTCCTTTTCTTCCATGGTGTTCCACCCGCTGCAGCCAGGGCATTTTCCTAACCATTTTTGAGTTTCATAACCGCATTCGGTGCAAAAGTACAAGGCGGTTTTGCGGTGTTTCACCTGATCAGTACCTCCTGTTCTAAAGCTCTTGCCTGCTGGCTTGCTTTAAAGCCTGCAGGTTCTGACGGTCTTTTTCCGTTCCTATTTCCGGCGTTTCCAGGATAAAAGGAAAATCCGGCGGCCATTCCTGCTGCATTAAAGAAGCAAACCCTTCTTTTCCTATCCAGCCTTCCCCGATGTGCTGGTGCCGGTCTTTCCCGGAACCCTTTTCTACATTAGTGTCGTTAACATGTACCGCTTTAAGCAAGGAGGGATCCAGTTGCCGGTACAAAAGTTCCAGTGTTTCAGCAACTCCCCGGGGCCCGGACAAGTCATATCCTGCACCCCAGGCATGGGCCGTATCCAGGCATACTCCAAGCGGTGCCCCGGGAAAATAGCGAATTATTTCACCCAGGTCGCGGAAATCACCACCCAGCAGGCTACCTCCTCCACTGGTATTTTCCAAAAGAAGGGTAACCCCTTCCGGCCACTGCGGCATCTGCTCTTCCAGTGATTTAATTACATTATTAATACCGGTGTCTCTTCCCGCTGCGCTGTGGCTCCCCACGTGAACTACAACATAAGGAGCACCATAAGCATGGGCCCGATGCATGGTCTGTATAATCATATCCCGTGATTTTTTAAAGATATCCGGCCTGGGAGAAGCCATGTTTACCAGGTAAACAGAATGGATAACCAGGGGATAAATCTTTAGTTCCAGCAAATAACGGGATCGTTTATCAATTTCTTGTTCATCAAAGTGGGGAAGTTTCCAGGAGGTGGGGTTGCCGGGAAAAACCTGAATACACTCGGCTCCCATTTCCCTTGTCCTACCTGCATTGGGGATAAATCCGCCTTTCAGGGGCATATGCACTCCTATGCGCAATTTTAAATAGATACCTCCTTTTCACTATCGCCTTCGCCGACACAAAGTTGGAGATCAGGAGTTAGATATGTAGTACTTTGAAGGTGGGGGGACTTTTTTTCTCACCTCTAACTTCCCACCTCTGACCTCTCACCTCTCAATAGCTGGCCCCGTTAAACATGCTTTAACTCTTATTGGCGTGCTGCTCCCACCATCTCCCCGATATTTTCATAACCTTTTTGTTTCATATAGGAGTTTATCCCTTCTACAATTTCTGCGGGGATGCGGGGATTGACAAAAATAGCGCTTCCTACGGCTACAGCATTGGCTCCGGCCAGAATAAACTCAATGGCGTCTTCTGGAGTAAATATTCCCCCCATCCCCACTACCGGGACATTTACTGAAGCAGTAACCTCCCATACTGCTCTTAAAGCCACCGGTTTTATGGCCGGCCCGGAAAGACCTCCTGTACCGGCCGGCAGAACCGGTTTTTGAGCGTGTATATCTATAACCATGGCTCTTAGAGTATTGATCAGGGAAAGGGCATCGGCTCCTGCTTTTTCCACTGCCCCGGCTATTTCCGGAAGGTTGCCCACGTTGGGTGTTAATTTTACCAACAGGGTACGAGAAAAATTTTCCCTTACTTTTGCCACCAGTTTTCCGGCCGATACTGCATCAGAGCCAAAAGCAATACCCCCTTTTTTTACATTGGGGCAGGAGATATTCAATTCTACCGCTTCTACTTCAGCCCGCTCTTCCAACCTGCGGGCCAGGTAAATATATTCCTCTTCGCTTTCCCCCGCCAGGTTTACCACTACCGGCACTCCTTTTTCACCTAGCCGGGGAAGCTCTCTTTCGATTACCGTTTCTATCCCCGGGTTATGAAGGCCTACTGAATTAATCAGACCGGAAGGGGTTTCCACCAGGCGAGGGGGAGGATTTCCTTCACGGGGGGCACAGGTAGTTCCTTTAACCACTACTGCGCCCCAGGCTTCGAGAGGAACAATGTCCTGGTATTCTTCTCCGTATCCGTAGCAACCGGAAGCAGTCATTACAGGGTTTTTCATCTGGAGGTCACCTATTTTAACGCTTATAACCGGGTCAGGCATCAAATATTACTTCCTTTCCGTTAAATACCGGTCCTTCTTTACAAACCCGGAGGTAACGGGTGCCTTCCCTGGCATTAACCGGGTGCACACAACCCAGACACGCCCCCACCCCACAAGCAAAAACAGCTTCCAGGGAAACCTCCACAGGTATCCGGTGATTCGACGCTGTTTTTACCACTTCAGAAAGCATGGCAGTCGGGCCGCACGAGTAAATCATGTCCGCAGTTTCTTCCCGGGGATTCTTTAAAAGATGTTCCTTTAACATGGCTACTACCGTTCCCCTGTATCCCCTGGAACCATCTTCTGTAGACCACAGGATTTGCACCTCCGGGTGGGGTTTATAGTTTTCTGCCGGGAGATCGAGAGAAGTCGCCCCTCCTGCCAGCATCCTGGTTTCTACACCTGCCTCCCGCAGACGCCGCCCCAGGTAATACAGGGGCGCTATACCTATTCCGCCGCCCACCAGTAGTGCCCTGGCAACCCCGTTTAAGGTAAAACCGTTTCCCAGCGGCCCCATAACATCAATAGCAGTGCCGGGTTTCAATTCTTTTAATATACCGGTGGCCTTGCCCCTTTCCTGGAAAAGCAGGGAAAGCAGTCTGTTTCCGGTGTCGTAAGAATGAACGCTGAAAGGACGCCTTAAAAAAGGATCTGTGGCAGGAAGAACACGGAGGTGAACAAACTGGCCCGGTATTACCGGGCCCAGCTCCACACCCTCTATTTCCAGCAGGTAACAATCCCTGGCTGTTGGGTCAATACTTTTCAATCTGGCCTCAGGCAAAATTTTGTCCTTCCCTCCTATTAGCCTTCCAGCAGGTCGCCTTCTTTCATCTTGATTTGACCTTCCACTACTGTCATTACCGGCTTGCCAGCAGTTTTCCAACCTTCAAAGGGAGTGTTTTTGCCCCGCGAATAAAAATTCCTGCTTTCTACCCGGCCGGGGGCTTCCAGGTCCAAAACCACCAGGTCAGCGGGGGAGCCTTCTTTTATTGTGCCTCCATCAATACCCAGTATTTCCGCTGGCCTGCAAGAGTAACAGCTCACCAGGTGCTCTAAAGATATTACCCCAGGCTTAACCAGTTCTGTCAGCAGTAGAGGCACTGCAGTCTCCAGCCCGGTTATTCCAAAAGCTGCGCTGGTAAAGTCACCTGATTTATCTTCTTCACGGTGTGGTGCATGATCTGTGGCTACGGCGTCAATAACCCCGGATTTCAACCCCTGGAGAAGAGCCCGCCTGTCCGCTTCTGTACGTAAAGGAGGCCTCATTTTAGCCTGGGGGTTAAAGCCCTCCAGCCAAGAATGGTCAAGAAGCAGGTGGTGAGGGGTAGTTTCCGCAGTAACTTTTATTCCCTGTTCTTTGGCCCACTTGATCCACTCTACCGAGCGTGCCAGGCTTACATGGGCCAGGTGAAGTCTGGCGCCCGTATCCCGGGCAAGCAAAATATCCCTGGCCACGGCAAGTTCTTCCGCCACGGGGGGTAAACCCTGCAGCCCCAGGATACTTGACCAGTAGCCTTCGTGTGCTTCCCCATCCCGGGATAGGGTTTCTTCCTCGCAGTGCGAGATTATTAATGCGTCGAATTTCCTTATATAACTCATGGCATGGTACATAACGCTGCTGCTGGCTACCATCTTGCCATCGTCACTGAAAGCTTTAACCCCTTCTTCAAGCAAGGTTCCATAGCTGGTAAGCTCATCTCCGCCGCGCTGAAGGGTGATAGTGCCCAAGGGGTATATGCGGGCCATGTTGGCCTTATCAGCTCTTTCCTGTACATATTTTACCGTCTGCGGATTGTCTATAGGAGGCTGCGTATTGGGCATACAGCAGAGGGAAGTTATACCCCCGGCCACCGCCGCCCGGGAGCCAGAAAATATGGTTTCTTTATTTTCTTCCCCTGGTTCCCGCAGGT
The DNA here is from genome assembly GCA_003554525.1 of Syntrophomonadaceae bacterium. Lineage (GTDB taxonomy): Bacteria > Bacillota > Dethiobacteria > DTU022 > PWGO01 > PWGO01. The sequence goes on from PWGO01000036.1 coordinate 14,818, forward strand.
GAACATGCATATCCACGAAACCGGGAACAATAAACCTGCCTTCCAAATCTATAACTTCATCATACCCTCCGTCCTGCAGGTGAGAGCCCAGCTTTTTAATTTTACCGCCTTCCACCAGGATATCCCTTTTTGCTTTTAGGCTCTGCCGCGGATCAAGGACCACAGCGTTTTTAAAAAGCAATGTTTTGCTCATCGTGGCTTCTCTCCCATTAAGTAATCCAGGACCGCCGCCCTTACTACAACTCCGCTTTCTACCTGCTCATTAATCCCCAGCCGTATATCATTATGATCTTCCAGCTGTTTTAACGCTTCAGCAGTTATTTCCACTCCTATATTCATGGGACCGGGATGCATGACTAAAGCGCCTGGCTTTAAATACTTCAGTCTTTCTTCGTTTAACCCGTAAAGCCTGGTATATTCTTTTAAAGAAGGTATAAGACCTTTTTTCTGCCTTTCTTTCTGCAGGCGAAGCATGTAAACCACGTCAGCGTCGTTCATGTAGGGATGTATATCCCAACTGATTTCCACCCCTTCCCTGGCAAACTCTTTTGGCAGCAGGGTAGGGGGCCCCGCCAAAGTAACCCTGGCTCCCATGGCTTTCAAGCCAGTCACACTTGACCTTACCACCCGGCTGTGTTTGATGTCTCCTATCATGAGCACTTTAAGGCCTTCCAGCGAGCTGTGGTATTTTTTTATAGTATAAAGATCCAGCAGTGCCTGAGTGGGATGCTCGTGTGAGCCGTCTCCCGCGTTGATTAAAGATATACCCGAAATTTTAGTGCTAAGCCACTGCAAAATCCCCGAAGCCCTGTGCCTGACAATCATGGCATTTATGCCCATTGACTTTAACGTATTAACACTGTCCAAAAGGCTTTCTCCCTTGACCACACTGCTGGATTCAGTGGAAAAATTGTAAAACTCCCCGGAAAGCCACCTGGTGGCCACTTCAAAAGAAAACCTGGTTCTGGTGCTGGGTTCAAAAAAAAGAGCAGCTATACTGAGTCCCTTAAGGCTGGTTAGTTTCTGGTTGCGGTAACCGTCAAAATAAGAGGCCCTGTCCAGGATGCTTTCTATCTCTTCTCTGCTGCAATCACGCAAACCCAGCAAGTGGCTTCCCAACGCCATACCCCCCTATTTATTTTCCCTTCCTTTGGCTTCCTTTGGCTTCCTGTTCCTGTTTAAAGCTTTGTTTTAAACCATGGTACATGGCAATAAATATCATGCCGCTGCCCATTTCCTTGTATTTATACATAATCCTGTCCAGGCCCCGCGCATCTTTTTCTTCCAGCATTTTGATTATTTCATTAATCTCTTCCCGGTAATCGCTCAATATAACCACACCCCTTTTAAGGCAACAGCCAGATCCTGCGCACCGCTTCTATGGCCATGACGTAAAGGGTTGCTGTAGGCAGATGGTTCGGGGCAACGCTGTCAAATAAAATATTCGCCCTTGGCGCAAACTCTTCGTCACCGGCCCAAAGCATAACCAGCAGGTCAACCAGCGGAAATACTTTGATGCGGTAGGAAACATCTCCAAAATCCTCTTTTTTCCCCCATTTTTCACCCGTGCGGCGGAACGGGGCAATGTCGTTTCCGTACTTTTTCACCAGGGGGATAATGATTTCTTTTTGGAACGGTAGATAATGATGTTGACCCGCTGGCAAATCTTGAAAGGACAACCATTCACCCCGGGGCGGCAGGCTTCTGGCCCAGCACAAATATTGCAAAAACACTATTTTTTCCTCCAGGGAAACCTCAAAGGCTCCCTGCTTAATATGGCCTTCCGGATAAGAAATATTAAAACGGCAGCCGCAATAATAAAGAACAAATTCTCCCCTGGCGGGACGGTACTCCACTCCACTTTTTTCACTAATTTCCCGGGGGGCCCTGTTCCTGTATTCTTCCTTAATTTTTTCCCAGGTATCCAAAAATGTCACTTGCCTCACCAGAACTTTTCAGAATATATGCCGTATACTATAACTTTCGCTGTAATAGCACTTCTTTTAGCCGGGGCAACACCTCGGAAATCTGTTCGTTTATTATTATATCAGCCCTGCTGTTGTAAGGTGTCGGATCTTTATTTATTATTACCAGCCTCTCTGCAAACTGAGGCAAAATATTGGCCGGGGAGACTACCAGGCTGGACCCTACTACCAGCACCCCGTCAGCTCTTTGTGCCTCCATCAAAGCTTCCTGGTAAGCCGGGGGCATGGCTTCTCCGAATAAAATTATATCCGGTTTTACAACTTCCCCGCACTTCTCACAATAAGGAGGTATTTCTCCCCTGTCCACTTTGCCCAGGATGTCATCAATGCTTGTACATTGCTGGCATCCAAGGCAGCTGGCACTCTGCAGGGTGCCGTGCACTTCTATAACCCTGTCGGACCCTCCTTTTTGGTGGAGGCCATCAATATTCTGGGTTATAACCGCCTGTATCAACCCCAGGCTTTCCATCTCTCCCAGCGCTTTATGGCCTTCGTGGGGCTCGGAATCAAGGATATCGCTTAAAAATTCCATTCCCAGGGTATAAAAGCGCTCCGGGCTGCTTCTAAACCTTTCTATAGTGAAATCTTCGGGGTCCATTTTATTCCATATGCCACTCCCCGGGCTCCGGAAGTCAGGAATCCCACTTTCTGTAGACATGCCAGCTCCTGTCAATACCACCACATGGTTGCATTTTGACAATATTTCTGCGGCATTTAATACCTGTTCACTTTCTTGCAAACGGCTCCCCCCTTTAATTAGGCTAAAATACTTTTTAATTTTATTCTTAATTTTTATCATATAAAACCATGGCCTTTCCCCGTGCCCAGGTAAACTTTACGGTGCCTGGGGCCGTCAAACTCTGCAAAAAATACACTCTGCCACCTGCCCAGCAACAACCTCCCGCGGTTAACCAGAAAAGAGCAGGTATGACCCACCAGGGTGGATTTAATGTGGGCATCGCTGTTGCCTTCCCCGTGCGAGTAATCGCCTTCCGGGGGCACCATTTTTCTTAAATAATTTAATATATCCTTGCCTACATCCGGGTCGGCGTTTTCATTAACCACCAGGCCAGCGGTAGTATGAGGTACAAACAGCTGCACCGTACCGCTGTCTATACCTTCCTGTTCCAACATTCTATTTACCCGCCCGGTTATGTCAATTAATTGTTCTCCCTGACTTGTTTCCACGGGTATTTCTTTAACCAACAATTAAACACGCCTCCTGGAATTTTTAATTTACTTCTTTATCTCCGGGATAGAAAAAAGTTCGCGGTTAATTTTTACCATGTTTTTTATCTGTTTATATTTGCTGCCTACACTGCTGCTGGAAACCCCGTATTTACTGGATATTTCTTTTTGAGTAACATTCAAATAATAGTGTTTTACCAGGCTGTATTCCAGTCCTGCGGCCCATACTTCCGGTTTGGAAACCCTGGGCATATGGGGATGCTTCTTATTTAAGAAGTTAAGCCACAAGGCCTGCACCGTCTCCAGAGAATCCTCATCATTTAAACTGCTGTTTTTGCGCATCTGGTTTAATACGCATACCAGCACTTTTTCCCACTCTTCTTTCCAACTCGGAGCTCTAAGAGGATAGCTGTTTAAATCTATATTTCTAAATTTGCCATACAAGTAAGTCAAGCATTTCCACGGCTGGTCCATGTTTTGGAGTTTGAGTAAGGCAAACAGCTTCAATCTGTCTTTTATCCAGGGGCTTTTTACGAATTCTTTAAGTGTATTCTTCGCCTCCGCGCTCTCTAAACCACCCAGCAGCCTGACGATTTCCACTGTTTCCGTATCATTGCTGAAGTAAAGTATCTTCTTTAGTATCTGGCGGAATAACGCGCTTTTTTGATAAGTTTCTTTAAATTTTTCCTGGTTCCACTTGTAGATTTCCATAAGCAACTCGTCTTTTTTTTCTTTAAACTCTTTTTCTTTTATTTCCTTATCCTTACCCGCTTCTTCGCTGTTTTCCACTTCTTCACCTTCACTCAACGCCCAAAGCAATTCCCGGGCTTCTTCCGCCATTTCTCCTTCCGGGCTCTGTTCCAGGTAAAGGTACAAATAATACCTGGCCTCCTGAAGTTCTTCCATTAACCCGTAATTTATTGCCATCAAAAAATAGCATTCCGAAATCGATGAATCCAGTTCTTCAATTATATAAGCAAATATCCGGTTGGCATCTTCCAACTGCCCCATTTTACTTAAAAGGCAAGCCAGGTTATAATGATTGAGTGCATTGTACGGCTCCAGCTCTACTGTCTTTTTGAAATACAGCAAGGCTTTTTTAAAATTATTTTTTAAGAAATACTTGTTTCCTTTCTGAAAATAATAATTTATATCCCGTTCAAAGGAAATAACTTTATTGTTTGAGGTTGGCCCGCCGCCGGCCAACCTGCTATTTTCTGTCACTTTAGGTTCACCACCTTCTTCAAAACGATTTAAAACAATTTTCTGTTATTTAATAAAATATATATTTTTTATTTTATTTCTCCGTATCCGGTTAATATCCTCCTTTTACATTTAACATTATGTTAATGCTTACGGCATTTTAACAAAAACACTTCTTTCCAAAAAACGGTCCCAGTCTGTCCAGTCCGATTCCTTTGAGTTATGCTGCTGCATGAGTTTTATAAACTGGCTCAACCTGGCACTGTTTAAATCAGCATAGAAAAGCGCAAAAGCTTGAATGGTTTTGGGTATTTCCGGGGACCCCCATTCTTTCTGCCCGTGGTGGGTAATCATGACATGTTCCAGTTCCAGCTTTAGATCCGGGGGAAAATCTTCTATCTGGGCTACCGCGCGGTCTAAAATTTCTTTCCCTATACTAATATGACCCAGCAGTTTGCCCCGGTTGGTTAACTCAAAACTAAAACTAAAAGGGTCGTATTCTTCGATTTTTCCCATGTCGTGGAGGATAGCCCCGGTAAGCAGCACATCAGAATCTATATGTTCCGGATATATTTCTACCATTTTACGGCAGAAATATATTACTTCCAGGGTATGCTCCAGGAGCCCGCCCACATAGTTGTGGTGAACAGTCCTGGCTGCCGGAGAAGCAGCAAATTTTTTTACAAACTCTTTATCACTGAAAAGATGTTTCAGCAACCTCTGCAGGTACGGATTCTCAATCTCTTCAGTAATTACAGTTTTTATTTCACCCAGCATTTCCTGGGGATCCCTGCTTGAAACAGGCTGAAACATCCTGCGGTTTATTTTTTCCGGGTCAAGTTTCTTTACTTCGTGTATAACTATCTGGGGGCCATAGTACTCGTTTACTTCCCCCTTAATAAATATTACGTCTCCTTTTTGTACAGACTCTTTTATTATATTTAAATCCCATATAATACCTTTAATATTGCCACTAACATCGCCCAACACCAGCTTCATGAAATACTCTCCAGCCCGGTGCGGAGAAGAATAGCGGGTTTTGGTGGTCTCTATTACCAGTACCTGGGTCTCCACTTCATTGCCTACTTTTAAATCTTTTATTAATTGCTTCTTCATTCTTCACCTCCTTACCTGAATCAGCCAACTATACAGCGCACTGACATTACTTAACTTTAACATAAACTATCTCAGAAGAAAAGTGCACCCGCCAAAAGAGGAAAACAACTTTAAAAACGCTTCCACCATACTTGCCCCTTGCCAGATTAAACACAGCCCCTGGGGGATATTGCCAACCTGAACTCAACAGCGGGCGGTGGCAATCTTTTTTTACCATAAAGTGCCTGATGCCCAAAACCAGCGGGCACCAGGCACTTAATGACTGTGAACAAGCCTGATCCTTGAATTATTATTCGTAACTGTAAAAACCTTTACCGGTTTTACGCCCCAGATGTCCAGCCCTTACCAGTTTACGGATAAGCGGGCAAGGACGGTACTTGGAATCCCCTGTCTCTTTATAAAGAGTTTCCATGACCGACAACAGCACATCAAGCCCCACCATGTCTCCCAGGGCAAGAGGTCCTATGGGATGGTTCGCTCCCAACTTCATTCCCTTGTCGATATCTTCAGCAGAAGCCACCCCTTCCATCAACACAAATGCAGCTTCGTTGATCATGGGGCACAGGATACGATTTACCACAAAAAGCGGGGCTTCTTCCACGGAAATAGGCTCTTTCCCAAAGGTTCTGGATAGTTGCATTACCTTTTCAAATGTTTCTTTATCAGTGTCGCTGCCTTTAATCACCTCTACCAGTTTCATGACAGGTACCGGGTTGAAAAAATGCATGCCTATAACCTTATGGGGCCTCGAGGTTGCCGATGCCATTTCGGTAATACTCAACCCGGAAGTGTTTGAAGCAAAAATAGCCTCCGCTTTACATGTTTCATCAAGTTCCTGGTATATCTTCTTTTTTATTTCCATGTTTTCTATGGCGGCTTCTATAACCAGGTCTACGTCTGCTATATCTTTTATTTCCACGGTACCTTTTATCCGGTTTATAATTTTATCCGCTTCTTCCCGGGTTTTCTTTTCCTTGGAAACTGCTTTGTCCAGGTTTTTTTGAATACTGGCCATTCCTTTTTGAACCAGGGATTCTTCAATATCCCTGACTACAACATCAAAGCCGTTTTCCGCAGCAACCTGTGCAATTCCGCTTCCCATGGTACCTGCACCAAGCACACCAATCCTTTTTATTTCCACGACCATTCCTCCTTGGTTTATTCCCTTCTGTTCCAGTGGAGATCTAAAGTCTCCGTTCCCGCTTCTAATTTAGTTGGCTGTTCCTTTAAATTTCCTTTAATTTATGGAAAGTTCCTGGTGTCAAGTTACCATCAAGCTACCATAAACCTGAGTAGTTACATAGTTTCCTGTCTCTTGCCTCTGGCTTCCTGCTCAAGGTGAACGCTTTACTTGCGTTTATATTAATTGGTGCCTTCTATTTACCTTTAAACTCAGGCTTGCGTTTTTCCATAAACGCTTTGGCTCCTTCTTTCTGATCTTCAGAATCACATATATCTCCAAAATAGGAGGCTTCAAGTTTCATTCCTTCCTCCAGGGTAAGGTTTAACCCCTGGTTTACACATTTCTTGGCTGCCTTTACTCCCAGTGGAGCATTTTTCATTATAGATTTAGCTATTTCTTTGGCTTTCTCCATTAGTTCGCTATCAGGTACCAGGTAATCTCCTATGCCCAGCTGGTATGCTTCGCTGGCTTCCATAACCCGGCCAGTAAAAATTAGCTCCTTGGCTTTACCTTCCGAAATTAACCGCGGCAGGCGCTGCGTACCCCCAAAACCGGGGTAGATCCCCAGGGTAACTTCAGGCAGCCCCATTTTTGCGCTTTCCGCCAGCACCCTGATATCACTTGCTAGGGCAAGCTCCATGCCTCCGCCAAGTGCAAAACCGTTTACAGCACTTATCACTACCTGCGGCATTTCATACAATTTTTGCAACACTTTCTGCCCGTATTTACTCATCTTTTCTCCGTTCTCTTTGTTTAGCTTGGGGAATTCGCTGATATCGGCACCTGCAACATAAGCTTTTTCACCTTCCCCGGTCAAAATCACCACCGTAACTTCTTCATCACGAGCGACCCCATCAACAGCCTGTTCCAACGCATCCAGAACGTCAGTGCTTAAAGCGTTCATGGGCGGGTTGTTAATGGTTAAGTACACCAGGCTACCTTCTTTTACTGTTCTTACTAACTCCATTTTTTTTAACCTCCTTCTTTTAATGGTTTTTTTATTGGTTTGCTGCCTTTAAACTATACTATAAATATGCCAGTAAAGATATCACCATTCTCTAGCACATTTCTAATATAACTGCCATTCCCATTCCACCTCCGACTACGGTTGAGTGATTCTTCAACTGCCGTTTTGGCCAGCTGCAAAGAAGAGACTTTTTTCAAAACTCCCCCAAAACTGCCCACAGGAGTCCTGCACCCACTTGCTACCACCACATCAGAAAAAATATTGGAGCCGATAGCAACTACCTCCTTGTACTTTAAATCCTGTATATACCAGTACTGCCACACGCCTGCCTCTAAAATCTCTTTCACTGAGCAGGTGTAAAAGAACAGGCCCGGTCAGCCTGTTCTTTTTAACTTTTACCTTGTGTTTTGATTTATCAATTTCTTAGATGAAGTTCATAGATTTTCGGCAGGATTAATTGCCGTCAATTACCGCATCGGTCAGGTGACAATTTATCATACGTTGGGACGGGGATATAGCCCGGCTCTTTCAACTATTTCAGGCACTTTTTCTTCCCAGGCAATAGCCATTACGTGGGCGCCAGCTACACCTTCAATTTCTTTTAACTGCTCAATAGTTTCTATTGCTATTTTCAGTCCTTCTTCTTTTTTCTTTTCTGCTCCCTTTATCCGGTCAATAACTTCATCGGGTATGGTTATTCCAGAGACGTTGTTTTTCATATAGCGAGCAGCACCTAAAGATTTAATAGGAGTTACCCCTCCCAGGATGGCTACTTTTTTGTGCAACCCTCTTTCTCGAACCAGTTCCATCCACTTTTTAAACCGCTCCAGGTCAAAAATACACTGCGTCTGGATAAAACTAACACCTGCATTAACTTTTTTCTCCAGGCGGTCTACACGGTATTCAAATGGGTCGGCAAAAGGATTTTCCACTGCTCCCAGGTAATAACTCACGGGGGCTTCCAGCTCCTCTCCTCCCATAAAAACTCCGTCATCCCGCATATCTTTAAGACCTTTTATTAGCTGCATGGAATCTATATCGTATACACCTTTTGCTCCCGGCTCATTTCCAAACTGCTGGTGGTCGCCCGAGAGACATAGAACATTTTTAATCCCCAGGGCAGAAGCACCCAACACATCGCTCTGGATGCAAACCCTGTTACGGTCCCGCACTGTTATCTGGATAATCGGCTCCAACCCCATCTGCACCAGGACCGCACCACAAGCTATACTGGAGGTGCGAACTATAGCCGTCTGGTTGTCGGTAATATTGTAGGCATCTACGTAATGGCGCATTTCCTCCGCGTGGTGTTTAAGTGTTTCTATGTCTGCACTCTTGGGCGGTCCCAGCTCCCCTGTAACGGCAAAATTACCACTGTTTATTACTTTTTCTAAATTACTCCCCACTATCAAGTCTGACATCCTCCCTTACTATGGTTCTAGGTCCTCCGTGGTGAGAAGACGACCAGTCCTTGGGGGGCTGGATTGTTTCCAGCTCCTTGAGACGGCCGAGGTTGGAGAGGCGTTCGTGGATGAGATGCCAGGCGCAATCAATCTCCGGGCTTAATTCACATTTTCCTTCCGCTGAACCACCGCAGGGACCATTCAGTATGCTTTTGGCACACCTGGTAACAGGACATATGCCCCGGGTAAGGTGAAGAACACAGTCTCCACATCCCAAACAGCGCTCAGACCATACTCCCTGCTCCAGCGGGTACCCCATAAATTTGGTGTTTAACCCGGGCATTACCAGGAGGGAAGGATACCTCTCCGTAATAGTCTGCACCCCTACTCCACAGGCCAGGGAAATTATTATTTCGTATTCATCAAGACGAGACTTAACCTGGTCTACAAATTCATATTCGCACTGCCTTTCTATAGTTAAGGCATCAACTTCCGCCTGCTTGTTGTCCTTTTTGCACTTAATCCTCAGGGATGCGGCCAGCTCTTCGGCTTCTTTTTGTCCCCCGGCCAGGCAGACCGTTACGCAGGTTCCACATCCTAACACCAGTATTTTGCTATTTGAATCCACAATTTCTTCTATTTGCTCAAAAGGTTTTCTTTCCCCAACGATCATAGTATTTCACCTTTCTTTCCAGGTGTTGTAATATTTTTGACTAAACAGGAGTCCGCCTTTAACTTTAAGCATGGCATAAACTTCGCCGGCTGTAGTTTCTGCCGCGGCTTCCCCGGGTTAAGGAAGCCGCGGCAGTTATTACCATTGTACTACGTTTTAAACCGGTATTAATTCTTCTTGTTATTTTAGCTCTTGTTTTATAACTGTTTAGCCTTTTTTTGTTCCACTGCTGCAGCTATTGCTGCTTAAAGACATCTATATAAGAATCGCAGTAAATGTCCATGTTCAAGATAATCCTTGCAGTAGCTACTGCAGCAATTAATTCTTCATCATCAGCGTCTGCTATGGCTGCATCCAGACCGTTAGCCATGGCCATTACGGCAAAGGTGCGGTTAACCAGTTCCCGGTTTTTAATTCCTCCCTGGGAAATATTGCTCAGACCCACAACCGTTTTAGGGGGCGGATCCGAGACGAGCTTTATCTGGCGCAGAGTCTCAAAAACTTCAGGTCCATGATCCTGGGCCACGTTGCAAGGCAGAACCAGTGGATCGATATAGAGCATATCGGCAGATATGCCGTACGCATCAGCCGTAGCTACCAGTTCCATGGCCAGGGCCATCCTGCTTTCCGCATCCTTGGGAATACCTTCCTGGTTCTTGGCCAGGCCGATAACTTCCGCATCGAACTCCTTGGCCAGACTGAATACCCGGTCCATCTTATCGGGTTCGGCGGGCACTGAGTTGATCATGGCCGGGTTTTTACAAACTTTAAGGCCTTCTTCAATAACATCGTAGTTAGTTGAATCCAGGCACAGGGGCAGGTCGCTTACTTCCTGGGTTGCTTCAATAAGGAACTTCATGGCTTCCTTCGGATTGGCAGAACCCGGGCCCACGTTAATATCCAGGTAGCGGGCCCCGCCCTCTTTCTGCTTCTTGGCCCATTCCTGAACCGCAGCCGGATCCTCGTTACTTATAGCATTCTTTATATCAGTAAACATCCCGTTAATTCTTTCACCAATTATTATCACTTCCGCCAACCTCCTTTACTGTTGTAAATTTACTCTTTTAACAGCCTAGTAGCTGTTGTCTTTCATAAGGTCTTCAATATGAGACTTGGTTATCTCTACAGCACGGGGATGGCGCATAACCAGCAGGTTAATACCCGACTGCAGGTACACCATGGCCGTACTGGCTTCCCACAACAGTCCTCTTTCTTCCAGCTCGCCCCAGCCGGGCTGCTCTTCTTCGCTAATGTTAGCTTCCTTGGTCTTCCATACTTCCATGCCTATATTGCCAATGGTGGGCATGGCCAGCATCTTGTCTCCCTGCAAGGCACCCAGGCGGGCTCTTTCCATAATGGAGTAGCTGTACTCAATACCGTAACCCAGGGCAGCTACTGTAGGATCGATAACTATTTTATTGGCCAGAGCCTGGCTCATTTCCAGAATAAGGATATTTAGCTGTTTGCAGATGTTGATGTCAATGGGTGACTGAGCAATTATATTGTGGCCGTGCGCCATGCAGGCACTGGTTATAGCCTTGTAATTTTCCTGCTCGGCCACACCCAAAAGCAGGTTCTCACCCTCAGCAGCTTCTCCTACCTTGGGCATTACCTGGTTGTCCTTTTCGTTGTTGCCACAACCCAAGACAATAAGGGGAACTCCTACCGCCTGGAGCACTTTCTTAACGTTCTCGGCACACTCTTCCGGGGAAGCATCGGTAGTTTCCGGGTCGGCGCTCTGCAGGCGCAGGGTGATTACCTCCGCCCCGTACTCGTTTACGCATTTTTTGGCCCATTCCGCAGGATCATCGTAAACATCCCCATAGTAATTTTCAAACAGCTGATTCCAGGTATCTGGCCTTTTATCCCATACCTCCATGGCCACTACGGGTTTGTTAGGAACCTCTCCTTCAAAATGCAGGAACGGAAGAGTACTTTCCCCGCCTAAAGTTACAGTGTTGGTCCTGGTGCCACCCTGTTCTGAAGTGGCGCCCAACACAACTTCTCCAACTTTGCTTCTATATTTCTCTTTTAAAATTTCCACGGACATCTCTCACTTCTCCCCTTTCTGTACATCTTCTAGGCTCATTAAATTTTATCAAAAAACTGCCTACCGCATTATTGTACCAGTATACTGCATGCATGTAGCTGGTTTGGGTTTAGGCAAAGTTTTCTTTTGCAAACTTGGGAATACCGGCTGCCTCCCTGGGGCCAACCATAACTTCCCAGCCGGATTCATCTTCCAGGGAGCCTTTTAGAACGGCAACCCCGCCAGGTATTACAATCTTCTTGTGGTTTACCTTGGATTCCAGGTCATTTTCCTTCATCTTCTTGGCTATAATTTCCCCGTCGAACTTGTTATCCGCGTACGCTGTCAACACGGATATTCCGCCGGTATCGATACAAAGGATATAACTTGGTATGCGGGAATTTTCCACCTCGCCCTGTACTATGAAGTAGGTCAAGGAGAAGTTGGTAGTCACGTAAACCGGGGAATTCTCGTTTACCTCGCCAACAGCGTACAGTCCGGCTTCCACCTGAATCGGCTTCTGTGGGTCGGTAAACAGGTTTAGTCTCCAGGATACCAGGGGCAACAGCTGTTGCTTTTCGCTGGCTTTCAGGGATACTATGCTGGCGTATTTGCTCACGTAAGCCCCGGCCTGCAGGATTTCCTCCTGCGGGCTTTCCTTGGAAGTAAAAGCTATGGTGGGGAACCCAAAAGGCCGGAATTTTTTCTTAATGGCCTGTCGGCGCATCTGGGTCATGTCCGCTATAACCTGGGAAGTTTCCCGGGCCCCACTGTCCAGAACCAGCTCCTTGTAGCCCAGGTCGGTTATCTTCTGGGAAAGCTCCGCCAGGTGGTTTAAATCTTTGCCCTTAACCCCCAGGGGGCATTCCTTGGACTTGGCCAGCTCGGTCATCTTTTCGTAGTTGTCTTCCGTTGCCGCGTACACCAGGGGATTACGGTCAGCAACTGCTTCCAGGGCCTGAGACATGGCATCAACATCTTCGGAAACCAGCACCATGGCCTTGTTGGTTTTGGAGGCTACTGTTTCCACGGCTTCTTTAAATTTGCTTCCGTCACCAGAATCGTTAATTACCGCCACCATGTCAGTAACCAGTTCCAGCCCCACCCTTTCAAATTCGAGCTGATCAAATTTTTCCGCTTCTTTTGCCACATCGTCAGTATCTTTTATCTGAACCGCTATACCGGTAGGATGAAAGAACTTCTTGTCGTGGCGGAAGAGTTCCGTTTCGTCTCCGATTTCTACCACGTTGTCTCCCGTGCCGATCTTGACCAGCTTGATGGGAGGCGCGGCTGCAGAATCCAGGGCCTCTTTTGCTTCTTCGCTCACATAAGGACACTGGTCCAGCGAAGCTTTTCCTCCAGCCAATGCCATGGCAAATGCCAGGCAGGTTGGAGAACCACATTCCTTGCAGTTGGTTTTCGGTAAATGTTTATAAATTTCCAGTCCGGTCAAACCCATTATCTATTCGCTCCTTTCTGGTAAAGCTTTTCTCTGTAGATAAAAAAGTAGATAGAAAAAAGGGCTTCATTGCCGGCCGGGCTCCACCCTTTGTATTTTTTACATCAACGGATCCATCTTCATTGCAGGATGATCTTTTTCTTCCAGGAAAGGCAGTATTTCATCTGCAGTAGTTCCAACGGTTTCATCTGCAATCTTGTCAATAAAATCTGCACCAAGGCCATCTTCTTCTGCACGCTTTTTCAATTCCTCGCCAAGAGATTCTTTGAGCTCGCTGGGTATCCAAATCAGCCGGGCCAAACCACCGTCACCGCTGATGAACTTGCGGCTTAAAACGTAAGCCCTTCCGTGTCCCATAAATCCGGGAGTCTGAACTCCGCCGCCTACGGTGCCCGCCAGCGTGGAGAAGGTCATACCGCAAGGGGTGTCTCCCCCGTACTCCCGGGTAGTTATCATAACCCCGTTAGCTTCGGGAACAATAGCCATGATACACTCGAAGCAGCCGCAGGAAGTCATAGGCCGGTCCATGAAGCTGTACATGGAACTCTCTTCAATGCTGCGGTTGGTATTGAGGTAAACAAATTCGTTTACGGATTCCCAGATACCCTTTTCTGCATCTATAAGGCCTTCTTTTTTGATAGGCTGATTGGGGCCATTGGGGTCAATTTCGTTAGAAGCCTTGGCATCAAGCCAGCTAACGGCGCCGCACAGACCCAGCCTTTCCGGGGTTACCACGCATACGTGATTGGGAGCAAAGGACTGGCACAGGCTGCAGGAATAGAACTCTTCCACGGATTCGTCGGTCATGCCGCGCAGTTTCTCGTCTCTTTCGTTGTAGAATTCGCGGGCTCTTTCCAGTTCCTGTTCTACTTTTTGTTCCTCGGTAATTATGTCAACCTGTACCCGGTCCACAATAGAGGGAAATTCATCTTTGAGTTTGGCAACAAGAAGTTCACCAAAGTGATGGAATTTAAAACCTTTGGCCTTGGCGTCTTTGCTTATACGCACCCAGATGGTATCCCTCTGGGCCATGTGCCACAGCCCTTCCCCGTAGTTCATAAAGTCGTGGATACGGCGTTCTAAAACGCCCTCAAAGTCTTTCTGCATCTTGCGGCCAAAGATCTTTACTACCAGCCCCATGGGCACTCTTCCGCCTTCTTCGACATCGTCGATTTCCGGGCCTGTTACTTCCACTTTGCCGTCTTCAAGCTCGTTCTCTCCTACCGATTCTACCAGCTCAAAAGCGGTGGTTTTGGTTCCGCCAAATTCGCAGTGCATGTCGCCCTTACGGATGGCTTCCCCTTCAAAGGCCGGTCCTACAGTGATGGGTACGGGTATCTCCGTAATCTTTAGCTTGATGCCCCTTAGCTCCATGGCAACTTTTAAGATGTCTTCGTAGTTGGGGTTGGAAACGTACCAGTTGGGAATCTGGTGATCTTCATCCAGCTCCTGGTCGGTAATTACCGGGAAGCCCAGGAATATTGCAGCAAAGTGAGCTGCAACTTTTACTTCATCAATCTCACCCAGCTGCAGCACAAACGCTCTTACCCGGCGTCTCTGGTAGTCCCGGTTTTCCTGGCGGTTGCCAGGGGTAATACCGCCAAAGGCCACCCCTGCCCTCAGGGCATAGTTCACGGCGTGGATCACCTGGGTAAAGTTGCCCAGCGGGAAGGCAATGAAATCCACACCCATCTTCAGGTTGGCTTCCAGGGCCTGTTCAATTACTTCATTACAGAGGAAAATCATAAATCCTTTGGCCTGGAGGTCCTGTACCAGCTTGGCCAAATCTTCCGTGCTCTTAGCTTTACCCACGATTACTGCCTGGCCGGGAATAGTCCAGTCCACCAGCAAGATACCGTAACGGCGCACGATGGGGTCTCCCAGGAAACCGGTCCATGGTTCAACGTGGAAACCGTCTCCTTCCAGGTAGTGAAGAACTTCTATCATTTCCGCCGCGTAAGCTGTTGCCTCTCCGCACAGCCGGGCATTGTAAAATGTCGGTTCTTCATAAATCTGGTCTCTCATACGGTTTAAAATGGGAGGCAGATCGCTCAGCTTGGTTACCTCTTCACCACTTAAAGCACGTATTACCGGCAAATAGTACCCCGTCTCGGGATACCCCACGGGCTGTTCCGGGCCGTATTTTCTTAAAGCCTGGTTGAGTAGAATCTCGGCGTAACTGGTAGCTATAACCGCGCCATCGTAAGCTTTCTCAAACAGCTTCACCGGCGGATTGGATTCGTCAACTGCGCCTTCAAAAATCTCCTCAAACGATTCTTCCCATTCTCTTGAAATTACTTCAGACATTATCTACATACCCTCCTTTTAAACGGCTTATAATTTACCAGGTTTTACTAAGCTCAGTTTCAAACTTTTCCGCTACCTGCTTGTGCACTTTCAGCTTCCAACTTCTCTCATCCAGTGCATTCAATATCTTGCCTACAGCTGCTTCGGGATCTTCTTCCCATATGAAATAGCCGCCGTAAACGTCTTGGGCAATCTGCATGGCTACGCCATTAACCAGTGCGCTTCCAGTAACCTCAGGAACCACACCTACGTGTGTGGGGATACCCAGGGTTACACACCAGCTGCCGATAGAAACGGCCTTTTCACTCATGGCTTCAGGCGCAGTTGCTACAAACGGAACCTTGGGAACGTCTACTCCCCATTGTTCCGCCAGGGCATTGGTAAGGTCGTACGACCTGGTATTGTCCACGCAGGAACCCATGTGGAACACCAGAGGCAGCTTGTTTCCGTCAAGCTTATCAGAATTGGCGTCGTTAAGCTTGTTTATAAAGTCTTTCAGGCCGTCACCTGCATACTTCTCTACCGCATCTTCGTTCATCAGTCCCAGCTTGGCGGCGGTTCCCGCTGCACAGCCGGTAGCTACAATCAACACATTGTTCTTGGCCAGTTCTTTGATAATGTGAGAATGGCTCTCATCGTGCATAACCCTTAAATTATTACAACCGGCAAAGAGGGCTACCCCCCTTAGCTGCCCGGAATCTACGGCGTCAGTAATAGCCTTGATAGGCGCACCGGGGCTTACTGCTTCCAGCAGTTCACCCATGGCTTCGAAGCTAAACCCTGCTGTAACCTTGTGCTTCACATCGGGTATATCCGCCTTGCCCGGATCTCTCTCTTTGTAAGCCTCAATAGCCAGGCGAACTACTTCACGGGCCTTTTCCATGGCATGTTCTTCAGTAAATTCTACATGGTATGCACCGGGAATCTTGGAGTGGGACATGGTGGTTATAATCCTGGTATTGTAGCATTCCGATACCGCCTGTACCCCGGGCATGATACACTGAACGTCTACTACCATGGCATCCAGGGCCCCGGTCATTATGGGAAGCTCCTGGGAAAGGAAGTTGGTGAGAACAGGTACTCCCTGGCGCATAAGCACTTCGTTGCCAGTACAGCATATACCCATACATTTGATGCCTTTGGCCCCGGCTTCTTTGGCTTCATCCTGCATTTCCTTGGCTACCCTGACTATCATTTCACTTAAAAGGGGGTTGTGGCCGTGCACGGCAATATTAACCATCTCCGGTTCCATAACTCCCATGTTGGCTTCGGTAGTAACCGGCTTGGGAGTTCCAAACAGGATATCGGAAATATCCGTAGCTATATGCATAGCGGTATAATCGGCCAGTGCTGTTCTCAACCCCTGGAAAATAAGGTTTACCGGGTCGGAATCCACACCCATGTGCGTTTGACCCATGGTTTCCGCAATAGAGGTATGCACACTGCGCGGAACCACGTTGCACTTGTTGAACTTCTCCATGCGTTCCGGAACTACAGTAGTTTCCAGCCATTTGCAGGGATCCCCGGTTAGGCTGGTAAAATCTTCAACCGCCTGTTTCCACACCTCTTTTAAAAGGTCGTCATCGCTTTTGCCTTCCCGGGACATGCCCAGGCGCTCTGCTACACCGTACAGCTTTTCGTTATCTTCGATGGAATAGTCCGGGGCATTTCCTTCAAACATCTCTGTAAGCGTGTAAATCATGTGGCGGCTGTGGTCAGCGTGGGCGCTGGTACCTCCTGTTATAGCCCGGATCAGGTTGCGAGCTACGATAGTGTACGGGTGAGCCCCGCATATACCCTTGTCCGCTTTCTTGGTAATACGACAAGGTCCCTGCAGACAGATCCTACAGCAAATTCCCTGTCTACCGAAATTACACTGCGGCTGCATTTTTACATAACGGTCATAAGCACTTTCTTTCTCACCCTGGTTTTTGTCATATACTTCCAGGGCAGCCGGGTCAATGGTTCTTCTAGGATCTACTTTTTTCTTTTCTTCGGACATTTTCTAACCTCCTTAACAGGTGGATTTTTAACGATTTTAATAATGCCTCCATCTACAATTTACTTTTGAGGTATTCCCTCACCCCCCAGTATGTTCTCCATAATTTTTTCTATTTGTTTATGAAGTAAGCTGCTTTCATGGCAGGCCTCACCGCGGGCTAAAGAAAGAACTTCCGCATCAAACGGCAGCATGCCAATAAAAGTACCTTCCGGCAAAGATTCTTTTAAAAACCCGGCTTCCTGCTCTTCCCTGATCTTGTTTCCCAAAAAATAAAGTTGTTTTATCCCCAGCTCATTAGCCAGGTTTTGCACCAGAAGTGAAGTTTTAACGCTGGTCAGGGAAGGCTCAGTAACCGCCAGCATTAAATCTACCCCCCTGGAAGTGCCCCGGGTTAAATGTTCAATTCCTGCGCTCATATCCAGTACCACGGTTTTATCAGTATCGTAAAACAGCGAATTTAAAATCGACTGAAGAAAAGCGTTTTCTTTACAGTAGCAGGCCGTACCTCCCTGCTTGACTCCCCCCATTCGGAGAAAGCTTATATTGCCCCTGTTAATGCTGTATTCTTCCAAAACATCTTCAGTATTGGGGTTCAAATCAACTAAAGCCCCACCACCTTTGTTTTTTTCTTCTATTACTTCCTTCATGTCTATCAGGGGAACCTGTTCTTCAATCACCCTGGGATCCAGGCCCAGGGTGATCCCCAGGCTGGCATCGGGATCGGCGTCTACCGCATAAACACCGTTACCCCGGCGGGCAAAATAATCCACAAGTGATGCTGCAACGGTTGTTTTGCCTACGCCGCCCTTCCCGGAAACGGCTATCTTCAAATTTGTTCCTCCTTCCCGTACACACTGTAGTTTTTCTTTTAAACCATCCTTTAAAAGAACCCTTTAAAAGACCTCTAAAAGAAAAGGAATAAAGAAAAAGATAACTGGCAAACCAAGCAAACTAAACTACTATCTTATTATAATCAGGTTTACACTTAAACTGTTAAAACACTTATAGTACTCATCAATTTTGAGTTATTCTACAGACCTTTCTTTAATTCCTCTACCAAAAAGAAAGTTGCTCTTTTCTCAAGATTCCATCTATTACAACGGTTGCGTCAATTATCTACAAAATACAATACAAAAAAATAAGATGGAGGACGTGCCCCCATCTTAAATTTACGATTAATCCGGGTTAGTTATTACTTCTTTTTTCTTCTGTTTCGGTTTCTTCTTCGGGTTGCTCTTTCTGCTCCTGCTCCTGCTCCTGCTCTTGCTGTTTGGCTTCTTCTTTCTTCTTAAAAATGAACTCGTCTTCTTGCGCATCCACAAGCACCGTATCACCTGCTGTTAATTTGCCTTGCAGCATCTCTTCGGAAATCCCATCTTCAAGGCGTTTCTGGATAACACGCCGCAGGGGTCGGGCGCCCATCTGGGGATCGTATCCCTCACTGACCAGACGTTCTTTGGCCTCCCCGGTTACCTCCAGCTTCATACCATAACCCTGCACTCTCTGGTTAAGCTCTTCCAGCATGATGTCCACAATTTCTTTAATATGCTCCTCGTTCAAGGCGTGGAATACTATTACTTCGTCCAGCCGGTTTAAAAACTCGGGGCGGAATGTCCTTTTCAACTCGTCCAGGACCCGCTCTTTCATCTGTTCATACCCGGCCTGTTCGTCACTGGGCCTGAATCCGACCGCAGGTTGTTTCCTGATATAGGTGGCTCCCACATTAGAAGTCATGATAATAACCGTGTTACGGAAATCTACGGTTCTTCCCTTGCCGTCCGTGAGCCTGCCGTCTTCCAGGATCTGTAACAAAGAGTTGAAAACGTCCGGGTGCGCTTTTTCAATTTCATCCAGAAGTATGACCGAGTAAGGCTTTCTCCTTACTTGCTCCGTCAGCTGGCCTCCCTCATCGTATCCTACATAGCCGGGAGGTGCACCTATAAGCCGGGCTACCGTGTGTTTTTCCATATACTCGGACATGTCAAGGCGAATGGTGGCTTTTTCATCGCTAAACAGGGCTTCAGCAAGTGCCCTGGCCAGCTCCGTTTTACCGACCCCGGTGGGACCCAGAAAAACAAATGAGCCAATGGGGCGCCTGGGATCTTTCAGCCCCGCCCTTGCCCGGCGAATAGCTTTAGCAGTGGCGTTTACCGCCTCTTCCTGCCCTACTACCCGCTGGTGCAGGATTTCTTCCAGCCGCAGCAGGCGCTGGGATTCCTCTTCAGTAAGGCGCTTGACTGGAACCCCGGTCCAGCTGGATACTATCTGGGCCACGTCTTCTTCGCCTACTTCCGCTTCATGAGAATACACTTTTTTCTGTTCCCAGTCCTTGCGCAGCTCCTCCAGCTCTTCTTTCAGCTTTTGCTCCTGGTCCCTTAACTTGGCGGCGTTTTCAAATTCCTGGTTGCGAACGGCAGCTTCTTTTTCATTACGCAGGTTTTCCAGCTTTTCTTCTATCTCTTTAAGATCGGGGGGAGTAGTGTAATTTTTTATCCTTACCCGGGAGCCAGCTTCATCAATCAAGTCAATAGCCTTGTCGGGCAGGTACCGGTCAGTCACATAGCGGTCTGAAAGTTCTACCGCCGCTACCAGTGCTTCGTCAGTAATTTTTACCTTGTGGTGGGCCTCGTAACGGTCTCTTAATCCTTTTAGTATCTCCTGGCTTTCTTCTTTTGATGGTTCTCCTACCATAATAGGTTGAAAACGGCGCTCCAGGGCCGGATCCCTTTCCACATGCTTGCGGTATTCATCCACCGTAGTGGCTCCAATACATTGCAGTTCTCCCCTGGCCAGGGCAGGCTTTAAAATGTTGGAGGCATCAATGGCTCCTTCTGCGGCCCCGGCGCCAATTATAGTGTGGAGTTCGTCAATAAACACTATAATATTTCCCGCCTGGCGAAGTTCTACCATGAGTTTCCGGAGGCGTTCTTCAAATTCTCCGCGGTACTTGGTGCCCGCCACCACAGCAGAAAGCTCAATAGTAACCACTCTTTTGTCCCGGAGAATCTCCGGAACGTTGCCCTCCACTACCCGGTGAGCCAACCCTTCTGCTATGGCGGTCTTGCCAACACCAGGTTCTCCAATCAGGCAAGGGTTATTCTTGGTACGGCGGCTTAATACCTGGATAACCCTTTCAATTTCTTTTTCCCGGCCTATTACCGGGTCAAGTTTGCCTTCACGGGACAGGCGGGTAAGATCTCTGCCAAAAGCATCTACCGTAGGTGTCTGGGGACTGGATTTGGTAGTTCCGCGAGAAGCGTTACTGCTTTCTTCACCGCCCAGCAACTGTATTACTTCCTTTCTGGCCTTCTTTAAGTCTATCCCCAGGTTTGTTAATACCTGGGCCGCTATTCCTTCACCTTCCCGCAGCAAACCTAAAAGAAGGTGCTCCGTGCCCACATAATTGTGGCCCAGGTTCTGGCTTTCCTCAATAGCCAGCTCAATCACCCTTTTGGCCCTGGGTGTGTAACTAATACTCTGCGGGGGATTCTTGTCTCCTTTGGGTATAATGGTTTCAACTTCCTGACGGACCTTGTTAAGATCAGCCCCCATATTTTGCAAAGCCCTGGCTGCTATGCCCGAGCCTTCCCTGACCAGCCCCAGTAGCAAGTGCTCAGTTCCAATAAAATTATGGTTCAACCTGCGGGCTTCTTCCTGGGCCAAAACCAATACCTGCTGTGCTCTCTCAGTAAACCTCCCAAACATAAACATCGTTTCACCACCTTATTAATAATAGATTTGTATTTACTCATTCCTTGCTATCAAATTTACGGCTTCCCCCTAAAACAAACCTGGCTTAAGCAACATTTACCTTAAACCCTAACTTGCCAGGCCCTTAAGACTCTCTCTAATCTGTCTGGCCCTTTCCTGGTCTCTTTCACGGGCATCCAGATCCTTTCCGGCCAGCATTTGCAAACACGCCGGCCTTATTAATACCAGCATCTGGTTTAACAGCCTGCGTTCTATCCTGGGTACCAGGCCAAGCTCAAAACCCAGCCTGATATCGGAAAGCAACTGAATGGCTTCCTGTGAACTCAATAAATGAGCGTATTTCAAAACCCCCAGCGCTCTCCAACTCTGATCGGCTATAACTTCCCTGTTTTCATTCAGTAGTGACTGCCTTGCCGCGTTCTCCTGCTCGATTACCTGGCGAGTTACACTGAAAAGGTTCCTGATAATCTCTTTTTCGGACTGACCCAGGGTAATCTGGTTCGATATCTGCACCATGTTGCCTATAATATCCGTTCCTTCCCCATAAAGCCCCCTGACAGCAACTCCTACCTGGGAAAGGGCCCCCAGTATGCGGTTAAACTGCTTGGTCTTTATCAAGGCCGGCACATGCAGCATGACCGAGGCCCTGAGCCCTGTCCCAACGTTGGTGGGACAGGCAGTCAGATACCCGTACCTTTCGTGAAAAGCATAATCCAGTTTATTTTCGAAAAGATTATCAAAACTGTCCACTTCTTCCCACGCCTTCTCCAGCTGAAGACCCGGGAATATGCTCTGAATACGCAGGTGGTCTTCCTCATTAACCATTATACTAACCGCTTCATCTTTCCGCAAAAACACCCCACTGTTGTGCGATTCCTTGGCCAGAAGCGGACTTATCAGGTGTTTTTCCACCAGAACGTGTCTGTCTATATTTTCTGCTTCCTCCATTTTAAGAAAATGAAGATCGTCAAATTTATTTTCCTGTTCAGCAGCACCGCTGCAGATCATCTCTCTCACCTTGTTCGTCTGCGTGTTAGAAGCCAGGTAAGGAAAAGGAATATCCCTTATATTTCGGGCCAGCCTCACCCGGGAACTAACCGCAACCTCGGCATAAGGTCCCGTGCCTTCCATCCAGTGGCTGACTATAAATGTTTTTTCCGGCATGGGGCTTACCCCTCCTTTTCATCAGGTTCATCTGTTTCATCAACTTCATCAGGCTCATCAAGTTCATCAAGTTCTTTTTCCAATGACTTGATTTTATCTCTGGTGATAGCAGCTTTTTCGTATTCCTCCATCTGTATGTGCTGCTGCAGCTGCTGCCGCAGTTTTTCTATTTCCCTCTTGATCCTGGTGGTGCCGCCCAGCCGGCGGGGCACCTTGCCGTTATGGTTAATGCTCCCGTGAATGCGTCGGAACAAAGGCTGCAACTTGTCTTCTCCAAAAGAAGAGTAGCAGCTGCTGCACCCAAAACGACCTATCTGGCTAAACTGAGTAAAAGTAAGGGAGCAGTTGGAGCACTGAACCTTGGAGGGATGCTGTTCCCTCTGTGGTGCCGACCATATTTCACTTAAAGGTTCACTTAAAAAACTGGCAAAAAAGTTCTGCAGTGAAAATTTGGGCTCAAAAGTAAATTCCAGGTCTCCCTTTTCCCGGGCACATTTTTCACATAAATGTACTTCCGTTTTAACCCCGTTAACTATCTTGGTAAAAAAAACATTGGCTTTTTCTTCCCTGCATTCCTGGCACATCAATTTATTCAGCCTCCTTTCCTACATGCTGCCTTCCTGCAGTACCGCTTTAAGCATATTGCTTACCAGCCTTTTAATCAGCTCGTTTTTTTCCTTAGACCCGATTTTTAAGCCGTTGAAAATATCTTCCCTCATTACTGAGCCAATTATTTCTGCTTCCCTGCGGGATATCAGCCTTTCTTCATACAGGCGCATTAAAAAATCCCGCAATTTGACCATTTCGCAGCCATATTCTTTTTCTGCAGCGCTATAAAGCTGTTTTTGAAGCTCTTCCCAGATTTTCTGATATAAAGGATCTATACGCATAACTTTTATATATCCTCGCCCGCCCCTCCTGCTCTGCACCAGGTAGCCTCTTTCCGGGGTAAAGCGGGTAGAAAGAACGTAATTTATCTGGGAAGGAACACACTGGAATTTTTCGGCCAGCTCGCTGCGTTGAATTTCTACATACTGCCCGGGTGCAACTGCCAAAAGCTTTTTCAAATAGTCTTCAATGTAATCAGACAGGGTTATCAAGACAGCCACCCCTTTAGCTTGACTGGTTTGACCTTTACTGACCTTCGTAATTTATTATAACCACTTTACTCCAGGTATATGCAACCGGCGAATGCTTGACTGTGCATCACCACACCACCTTTAGATATAAAAAAAGAGAGAAAAATGGACTTTCTCTTTTTTTTGCTCCCAATTGCTTCTAAAAGCTACATCATGTTAATTATTCAGCTCTGATAAGACTGAAATGCATCCATTGATTACAGGGATTACAGGGATTACAGGGATTACAGGGATTACAGGGATTACAGGGGGTCATTCTGCCTGGAAAAATCAATTTCCTCCCCCTGCCAGGATATTTCCAGCACTCCCTTAACCCCAGAAAGGCCGTTAATAAGCTCCTGGTTGTTGAGATAACCGGGTATCCTTACCAGAAGGTCCATTATTACCAGGTCTGCATTATAATTTTCATCGTATTCGGCAGAAGTAAGGTCGATCTTTTTAATATTTATATTCATTTCTCCCAACAGCATACCTATCTTGCCCAAAAGCCCCGGGCTGTCTATGGCTTTAACCCAGAGCCTGCGGTTTTTCTTGTTAATGAGGTTCACCCGTTCCAGGCGGTTAAGGGCAAAAAGGCTGATGAATACCAACACAGTGGCAAATACCGCCCCCACATACAGCCCTATCCCTACGGCCAACCCTATCCCGGACACCACCCATATACCAGCCGCCGTGGTTAATCCCTGGATAGTTCCCCTCTGCCTGATAATAGTACCCGCACCCAAAAAACCAATACCGGCCACCACCCCGTTGGCAATCCGGCCCGGGTCAATCTGGTATATTTCACCTGTAAAATCATGGAAGCCAAAAGCGGATACAATCATTATCAACGCCGAGCCCACACAAACCAGAATATGAGTTCTAAAACCCGCCGGCCGGTTATGGGCCTCCCTTTCAAAACCTATCATGCCACCCAGAACCACCGCCAGGGCCAGCCTTAAAATTATCTCCGGTATGCTTATTTCCACAGCAAACACCTCCTGCACCTGGCCCGGTTTTATACATAAATATATTTTTAAAATTATAACATATCACCGTATTAATAGATATGTTTTTTATCCACCCAATACATTCAATCCACCCAATACATTCAATCCACCCAATACATTCACAAGACCATAAGCTCCATTAGCCGGGAAGGTATTTTTTGTTTTTTCCTTAAAACCTCCTCAAACATATCCCCCCTGCTTTTTAACCTGGATAGCATATTTTTTATCTTAAAATCTGAAGGAGCCAGATTCGGCTTTTTAAGTTCTTCCCAGCTAACCGGGGCGGAAACCGGTGCCCCATCCAGCGGGCGGGGACTATAAACCGATGCAATTGTTTTTCCCTGCACATTTTGCAGGTAGTCCAGGTATACTTTGCCCTGTCGTCGTTCTACCTTTCGTTCTATGGTAGTTATATGGGGGATAACTTTATTTACTTTTCGACATACTTTTTCCGTAAAATTTCTTACTTCACGGTAAGTATAAACGGGTTCCAGGGGAACGTATAGCTGCAGGCCGGTAGCTCCCGATGTCTTGGGGTAACAATCCAGGCCTATCTCATTTAAAACCCCACGCACCACCACGGCCGTTTCTTTTACCCAATTAAAAGTGGAGACATCCGTGGGATCCAGGTCAAAAACAGCATAATCCGGGCAGTCAAGCCTCTCTGTAGATGAAAGCCAGGGGTGCAGTTCCACCGCCGACTGGTTGCCCAGCCAGATAAGGGTTTCTATATTATTGGCTATTATGTAGCTGGTAATTTTATTCTCCCGGTGTGCAAATGTAAAAGTGCTTATCCACTCCGGCGCCCCTTCGGGGCAGTTTTTCTGGTAAAAACCTTCCCGGGAAATTCCTTCCGGGAACCTCTGCACCACCAGTAGCCGGTTTTTTAAATGTGGCAGCAGGAAAGGGGCGGCTTCTGTAAAATAGTGTATTAGATCGTACTTGGTTAAATTATCCTCTGGCCACAGGGGTTTTTCCAGGCTGGTAAGTTTAACCCTGCGTTTATTAATTTTTAAATAAGCCATAACTACCACTCCTCCGGGTTAGCCTGGTGGGGGAGGATTAAGATGGGGACTTTTTTCCTGAGCTCTAATTTTTAACAGCCCTGGTAGCTACGAAATGGTCTTAATTACCGGGTCCCTCAGCATCTTGCCCTCAGTCCACTCGGCAAACTCCACTTCCAGTTCTATACGGGGCTCCAACCAGGTTACATTTTTAAATGGGGGTGAGTTTACAAAAGGGGGAGTTTCTATAACCAGGGGAGAAGCAAGCCTGTTTATCTCCGCCGCCGTCGCCGCGGACAAACCAGAACCCGCTTTTCCTATGTAGTAAAGACCTTTCCCACCGTTTCTTTCGTGCACCCCTAGCAGCACTGACTTCACTACACCCCCTTCATGAACTATCCCACCCGCCAAAACTTTTAAACTCTGGCGTGTCTTTATTTTTAGCCAGTAAGAAGACTTCCTGCCGAGAAGATAAGGGCTCTGTTTTTCTTTGGCTACTATGCCCTCCAGCTTTTGGGCTTTTACCTGTTTAAACAGCGCTTCCCCCTCGGAAAAGTTTTCGTTAAGATAAACAGGAATTTCTACCTGCTTAAAGGTACTGTGCAACGCCTGCAGCCTTTCCTCCAGGGGCAAACCAGTCAAATCCTCCCCCTGCAGGTACAACAAATCAAACACACAGTAAGTACAGGGTATACTGCGGGCCAGCCTTATGCTTTTTTGAGGGGTACTGCTAAAATCCCTTTCCAGAATCCTGGCAAAACTGGGGACGCCACGCTGTAAAACCACCGCCTCTCCATCCAACACAGCTTCCGTACAGCCAATCATACGGATTATTTCCTGCAGCTCCGGGTACTGCGAGGTACGCTCCCTTCCTTTCCGGTTCTGCAGCATCACCCTGTTATTGTCAAGAAAAGTCAAAAGGCGCACTCCATCCCATTTTAACTGGAAATAATAGCGGGAACTATTAAAAGGCTCCTCCCCCGCAACAGGCTCCATGGGCGAGATCTTTCCAAAAAGATCCTGCAGTGGTGCATTAAGTCTAAGATGAACCAACCCCGGATCCGCTCCTCTTTTTGCTTTCTTTCTTTTTTTTGCCTCCCTGTTTTGCCTGCTTCTGTTCTCCTTTTTCCCCCACCCCGTCATTTATATGTTCCTTTCCTTCCTGCTGCTGAGTGGCTTCTACGCTGGCCTTTAAGGCCTCCATCAGGTCTACCACCGTGCCCTGTTCCGGCTGCTCCACCAGGGTTACTTCTTCACCGGCAATTTTTGCTTCAATAATGCGGGTTAATTCACGGCGGTATTCATCCCGGTATTTTTCCGGCTGGAAGGTGGCGGTCAGATTTTCAATAAGGTCGCGTGCCATTTTTATTTCACTGGAATTAAGGTTCGCTTCCCCGTTCCACGAAGGAAGTTCCCCCGTGCCGCGCACTTCATCGGGATAATACATGGTCTCCAGAGCCAGGTAGCCGTCGTAAACCCGAATTGCTGCCAGATTCTGCCTGGTGCGTATCACCAGGCGGGCCAGCCCTATCTTACCCGTCTCTTCCATGGCATGTTGTAACAGGGAATACGCTTTCTCTCCCGTTTCTCCCGGGGCCAGGTAATAGGTACGATCAAAATATACCGGGTCTACCTCCGTTAAATCTATAAAATCAACAATGTTAATAGTTTTTGTAGTTTCCTTCGGAATTTTCTCCAGGTCTTCGGGGGTTATAATTACAAAACTGTCTTTTTCGTACTCATAACCTTTAATTATTTCTTCCTCGGAAACTTCTTTTCCACATTTTTCGCATACTTTCTTGTAGCGCAGTGGAGTTTTGCAGGGCTGGTGCAGGTTACGAAAACTTATGGATTTGCTGCCGGTAGCCGGGTACAGCTTGACCGGTATATTCACCAGCCCAAAGCTAATAGAACCTTTCCAAAGGGGCCTTATTTCTACCACCTCTTTTTAAATTTTATTTCTCTCCTTTTTTATTATTTTTATTGGGGAAGATTTTTATTAATAATATAAAGACCGTAGTAGCAGTGCCGGCCCTTAGATGGAAAATATTCTTTTTTATATTCGGCTGCTGTGGTATAATTTAAATAAGCTTAAAATACAGGAGCAACCTTATGAGCGAAGAACAAATAAACCAGCCTCACGACAGCGGATATAAATTTCTTTTATCCAGCAAGAAGGCTTTCTTGCAGCTTATAAGAAGTTTCATCAAAACCGGGTGGGCCAAACAAATTGAAGAAGCCAACC
>PWGO01000155.1 GCA_003554525.1 Syntrophomonadaceae bacterium
ATTTTATACTTCCCTGCCGCGGGCTTCTTTCTTCCCCCCACCGTGGGGGAAGATTAAGATGGGGGGGTTACCTTTTTGAGAGGTAAGAGGTAGGAAGTTAGAGATGAGAAAAAGCCCCCCACCTTTAATTCCTCCCCCACCAGGGGGGAGGAAGATTTTGGCTCCCATGGGGAGGAAGATGTC
This sequence comes from Syntrophomonadaceae bacterium, assembly GCA_003554525.1. Lineage (GTDB taxonomy): Bacteria > Bacillota > Dethiobacteria > DTU022 > PWGO01 > PWGO01. The sequence continues at coordinate 184 of PWGO01000155.1, forward strand.
ACACAACAATGCAGGTGCTACCTTCAAGGAAGAGGAAGATTTTTTCGGTCTCAATATGAGTGCCACCCCCTGGTGTCCAAGCACTACCCTCTGGTGCATCAAGCCGGGCATCTTCACTGCAGGTATTTGCCACCCCCATTTTCGCTCATCTTGGGATGCAACGCTGTATTAAGCCCCCCCGCTATTACCTGGGAAATGTTATCCGCAAAATCGTCAATCTCTTTGGGGGTTACCATAAGCCTATCCTCGTTAAACGGAACAAGCACCTCCCTTATCAGTTCCTGTTTTTCATTCCAGTTGAAGTTACCCAATACCCCCAGGGGAGCGCTTTCACCTTTTTCCTCCTGGTAACTTCTAACTATTGCTTCCATGGCGCCGCCTACAATAGTTGATGCTTCTACCACCGTGGGGACCCCAACGGCTATTACGGGAACTCCAATCGTCTCTTCAGTAATACCCAGCCGGCGATTTTGAACTCCGGAGCCAGGAATTACTCCGGTGTTAGTAATTTGTACCGTGGTATGCATGCGTTCCAGCCGGTGGGCGGCAAGAGCATCTACGGCAATAACCAGGTCCGGTTTAACCCGGGCGGCAATGCTCTGTATAATTTCTCCTGTTTCAATTCCGGTAAGCCCCATAACCCCGGGCGAGAAAGCACTAACAGAGCGAAAACCGTTTGAAAACATGCCTTTTTCCTGTTTTAATTCAAAAACATGGCGGGTTACCAGCAGGTCTTCTACAACTTTTGGGCCCAGGGAATCCGGGGTTACGTTCCAGTTACCCAGGCCTACCACCATTACTGAAACATCTTCACGGTCTTTTAACTCGGCAACCTGCTCTACTTCCCGGCTTAGCCAAACGCTTAACCTATCCTCTACTCTTACGTTTTTATCCTTTAATTCCGGCGCCTCCAGGGTAACGTATTTCCCGGGAGGTTTGCCCAGTTGCATAGAAGCTTCCCTGTTTTTAATATGAACCCGGTTGATGGTTATACCATCGTCCTGTTCCGTATCCGTTTCCAGGCCGGGTATTTCTCCCTGCCTGTGTTTCTCCACTTCTTCTCTTGCTTCCACAGCCAGGTCCGTTCTTATCCCCAGGTCGGGAATGTAACCGTCGCGGTGCTTTTCTGTACAAGACAAATTTATCTCTCCTTTATAAATTAATGGTTTGACCTTTTATTTACTTAACTTTCAGCCTGAAAAAACACTTTAAGTACAGCCTGAGAAACTACTTTAAGTATAACGTGCTCGTTTATTAACGAGCACGTTATACCGGGCCTGAGCATCTCTTTACCTGGTGCTTCCTGGATTTTGCCTGGAAAGAGCATGCTTTAGTTTTACCTCAGTTCAGTAGGGACAAAAATATCCACTACTCCAATTACAATTGCCGCGAGAATTGCACCAAGTATACCCACCTGCATGCCGGGCACTATAAACTGGGCCAGGTAAATAACTACTGCCGAAGTTATAAAACCCACCAGCCCTCTGCTCTGGGGAGATACCTCTTTTCCAAACAGGCTTTCCACAGCATAACCCAGCAGGGCAATAACTATCGCAGCAAGTAGAGCAGTACCAATACCCAGCGTTGCAAACCCGGGCAAGATGAAGCTGATCAGCATTAACACTATTGCCGATACTACAAATCTAATAAGTAAACCTACCAGCATCGCTGAACCTCCCTGAATACATTTTATGTGACGTTTTTATCTTAACCACATGCAGCCCATTTATGCTTACTTAAGCTTCTGTTATTTTTTTCCTGTGCAATGAAAAAATACTCCGTTTCCCTTGAAATCATAATTTGTTAATGGTAGAATTTCTAAGGCTAAAGAAATGATTATGGTGGGAGGAGGTGTAAAAATAAATGGCCAATACCCCAACAGCCCGCAAGAGAACGCGGCAGATCGCCAAGAGAACTCTCCGCAACAAGGCTATCAAGAACAGGGTAAAATCAGCCGTAAGAAATTTTGAAGAAAGCCTGAACAGCGGTGATGTTAGCCAGGCTTCAGACAAGCTACGTAAAGCCGTACACATGATCGACAGGGCAGCTTCCAAAGGTGTTATTCATAAAAACAAAGCGGCCCGGCTAAAATCTCAGCTCATGCGGAAGTTCAACCAGTTGCAGCAAAATAAGGCAAGTTAAACCAAAGAAGCAGCCTTCAGCCAATATTAAGGCACTAAACAAAAAGTTTTATGCCCATTTACCTCCACTAAATTACTATATAAAAATAGTAAAAATCCCTTCCTCCAAACGCGAGTGAAGGGATTTTAAATTATTTTGTTACAGGCAGTATAATCTACAAGGAGATAAAACCCCAACCGGGACACCCTGCTGTGCTGCCAGGGATCGGGATTATTCAATTACCTACTTTTATATTTTCACACAAACGTGCCAGAAGAGCAATTCCGCTTAAAGATGCCAGGTGACTGGTCTTGGGATTATCGGGGGAAGGCAGGTTTTCTACTATCAGTTTAAAACTTCCAAAATCTCCTTCCGCTTCAACCTGGTGTATATTGCGTTCCACGCCAGGGTCCGCTATAATTTTTACCCGGGTCTCCGAAACTCCCAGTCCCGCGAGGGAAAGAGCCGCAGCCACATTAACATTTTTTGGATATAACTCCACGGCTTTCCTGGCGCTGCCCTCAAATACTATACGCGGTTCCTGCAGGTTATCCTGTTCCTCCTGGCTGTCACCCGGCTGTTTTAAACTGGAGGGTGGTTTCCTGGTGGTAAGCATCACCCGCTCCAGGCTTCCCTGCCTGGCGGCAGCTAAAAGATCCAGTCCCCCTATAGCACCGGAGGGCAAGTGGATGCTGCAACCCTTTTCCCGGGCCAGCCTGGTTACCCGTTCTGAAAAAGAACTGTCAGCAAAAGCACCAATGCTCATGACCATGGCATCAATACCCCTGTTTAAAGCATCCGGGAGGTACTGCTTTACCGCTTCCTGCGAAGCAGCTTCTACCACCAGGTCCATGGGATAATCCCAGAATTCTTCCACGCTGGTAACATAACTGCACCCGTGCTCCCGGGCAATTTCCTGCACGGAGGAAACATTTAAAGCAGTAATTACCTGAAGTTTCCCTTTTATTTTACCCTCTTTAACCGCCCCGGCAATGGCCCTGCCAATGTATCCGCAGCCTATCAAACCCAGGTTCATTTAACCAAACCACCTTTTTTATCGGATCTACCCCGGCCGGTTTTTACCTCTCTTTATTGCTTCCTGTCCGGTCAAAACCCGAATAGTTACTTGTTTTCAACCTGTGCAAGCTTTCCCATCAAAAGTTCTATTCCCCGGTGCGGGTCCACCCTGCCGCTTTTAATTTCCAGGTCTGTTTGTTGCAGCAGCCTGTAAATATCCCTCAAGCCTGCTACGGTAAACCGTCCCGACTGATGGCTGAGCTTGCGAGAAACAAAAGGATGGACTTGCAACACGGAATGAAGCTCCCGGCTGGAATAACCCTGCTGCTGCAGGGAAACCGTAGACAAAAGCAACCGGAAATGGCGCACTATCATATGAAGGATTTTAACCGGTGGCTCCCCCAGCATATAAAGCGCTTTCAACTGACGGTAAGCCTTGTCCAGGTCTCCTTCTCCCAGTCCGTCCACCAGTGAAAATATGTTTCCCCGGGGATCAGCCGGCACCAGTTTCTCTACCAGCTCCGGAGTAATTTCTTTTTCTTCTTCTTTTAAATACAAATCCACCTTTTCCAGCTCACGGGTTATACGAAGCATATCGCCTTCCGTGGCAAGGATAAGTTTTTCCACCGCAGCGGGTAATATATTTTTGCCCATCTTTTTTGCCCGGCTCTTAACCCATTTTTTTAGTTCTTCCCCTTTAAGGGAAGAACAATCTACCGCGGCCCCGTAGCTATCCAGCATTTTAAACGGTTTTTTCCGGCGGTCACAATTTTCCACCCACAAAACCAGGATGCCCCCGGGAATTTCCCGGGAAATTTCTTTTTCCCAGTATGTGCTTAAAAGTTGTTCTTCCTCTTTCCTCCGGGCTTCATCTTCTGATTTTTTCTTTTCTCCCCGGCTCCCGGCACCTCCTGTACTTTTACTTCCCCGGGCAGAGGGAGCTTCCAGCAGGGGGGGGTTCCTGAATATGGCGATTTTATTTCCCGAAGTAAATAGTTCACGGCGCTTTAATTCCTCTATTGCTTCCTCCAGCGTGTCTTCATCCCTGCCTTCAAACCGGCGCACTTCTTTAGTGTCCTCCCCGCTACCCCGGTAATGCAGGCAGAGCTTTCGCAGAAACTCTTCTTTTAAATACAGCTCCGGGCCGGTTAACAGGTAGACTGGTAAAAACGTGCCCGAGGCAACCTGGTTAAATGCATCTACAGGTTTCTGCAAACAGCCGCACCCCTTTTACCATTTGTTTAAGTAACTACTCAGGCATCCACTGCTGCGCCAGGGGGATGGTTCCATCGTCTTCCCTTCGGCCTTACGCACAGCTAAAGGTGACGCTCGAACCGCCCCCGCTAAACACAATGCAATGCCTCTTAACTTACCTTTACCTGGCTTGATTAGTTACTTTTTAAAACATAATTGCCTTACAGTAAATATTAATATCTACGTATCAGCGATGTAAAGAATATTAATACCGTAAATATTTCCAGGCGGCCAACAATCATCATTAAACTTAAAAGCAACCTTCCTCCGGAAGGAACTACCTGGTATGTTTCTTCCGGGCCCACCATATCCAGGCCTGGCCCCACGTTTCCTATAGAAGCAATAGAAGCAGAAAAAGCGCTTTCCAGGTTTAACCCCATGGCGCTCAAAGCAAGGGTAGAAATTACGTGTAAAACCAGAAACAGGAAAACAAAGCCGCTAACGTTGCGAAGCACTTCCTCAGAAACTACTTTTTTACCCAGTTTGATTGAAGTAACTGAAGAAGGATGAACCAGCCGGTATATCTCCCGAATTGCTACCTTTAAAAGCAGCAAAAGCCGGGCCTGTTTCATGCTACCGGAAGTAGAACCCCCCATACCACCAATAAACATAAAGAATAACAACAAAGTACGTAAAAAAGGAGCCCAGCCATTAAAATCAGCGGTTGCATATCCCGTGGTAGTAAGTATGGAGGCTACCTGAAAACAGCCTTTGCGGAAAGCCTCACCGACTTCATAAAAAGAAAACAAACTTACAGATACCACGATCATGGATACCAAAACCATTCCCAAAAAAAAGCGAAATTCTTCGTTTCGCCAAAAAGCACGGTAGTCACCCTTTAAAAACATGTAATACAGGGCAAAGTTTATTCCGGCAAATATCATAAACACAGTAATTATTATTTCAGCCGGGGGATTACCCAGGCCGGCTATACTGTCATTTAAAGGGGAAAAACCCCCTGTTGGCATGGTAGTTAAAGCATGATTTATAGACAAGAAAAAAGAGATCCCGCTTAAAAGCAGCATTATACATAATATTACAGTTAAGGCAAAGTAAATAATCCATAACCACTTGGCCATCTGGGCTACCCGGGGAACCACACGGTCAGTGATAGGACCGGGAAGCTCTGCCTTTACCAGGTTTATACCCCGTATTCCCATCCGGGGTAAAAAAGCCACAAATAAAACAATAATCCCCATACCGCCCAACCACTGAGTCATGCTCCTCCACAGCAGGATGCCTTCAGGTTGACTTTCTATATCTTCAATAAGAGTGGCTCCCGTAGTAGTAAAACCGGAAACAGCTTCAAAAAAAGAGGCCAGGTAACTATCAAAAACTCCATAAAGATAAAAGGGAAGTGCACCAAACAAGCCGGCCAGTATCCAGGCCAGCGCTACCAGGGTAAAACTTCCCGAAAGGGAAATGTCTTTCTTCCCAGGCAAAATAACGCGAAGTATGATACCAGCCAGCCCGGTTATAACCACGGATATGAGCAAATATATAAAATCGGGTTCTCCTCGCGCCAGCGACCAAAAAGCGCACACCAGCATAAACCCGGCCAGGGCCAGTAGTAAATTTCCCAAAAAGAAGATTACTGAACTGCGAACCATGGTGTCACTCCTGAATTAAATTTCCTGCGAGTTAACCAGCTTTTTCTTTTGTTCCTGAGACACTTTTTTGCTGCCGGCAAAATAGCGGGTTAATTTTTCGCTCACCTGGGGAAGGGCGAAAACAACCAGCCGGTCCCCGGCCTGGAGTCGGGTATCCCCGTGTGGAATTATTATTTCTTCACCACGCACAATAGAGCCAATAAGCGCGCCCCGTGGCAACCCGGCCTGCACGATTTTTTTCCCTACTACTTTTGCTTTGTCGGGTAAAATAAGTTCCACTATTTCCGCATTCTGATCCTGAAGTACAGATAAAGAAACCACGTCTTCTTTCCGGGTAAAACGCAGGATTCGTGATGCAGCCAGCAGGTGCGGGTTTATCAGGCTATCTATCCCCAGTTTTAAATAGATGGGAACATACTGCGGGTCTATAACCTCGCAAACTATTTTTTTAACTCCCAGCTGCCGGGCCAGTACTGCAGCCACAATATTTGTCCTGTCTTCACCGGTAACCACTACCAGTATATCAGCATCTTCTATTTCTTCTTCTTTAAAGAAAGAAAGATCGGTTGCATCACCGTGTAGAACCAGAGTTTTAGAAAGATCCCGACTGAGCATACTACACCGTTCCGGATCTTTTTCTACCATCTTAACAGCAAGGTGCTGCTTGCGCTGCATTTCTATCATAGAAGCCACCCGGTATCCTATATTACCTCCGCCCAGGATAGTAACCCGGTGAGCATGTGTATCAGGGTGATGTAATAGCCAGCTAACGCTGCGCAGCAGCTGAGCGTTTCCCAAAAGGTATATTTTATCTCCCGGGTAGATATGGTCTTTACCTCCCGGCACTAAAAATTCTTCGTTAGGGCGGTCTATACCTACAATTATACATCCTGCGGGAAGTGGCACATCATTTAGCGGCTTGTTGGTAATCCCTGCTTCTTCTCCAACCGTAATTCCTACCAGTTTTACTTTTCCCTCGGCAAAATATTCCACTTCACTTGCATCCGGAAAATGAATCACGTGAGAGATTTCCTGAGCCGCCACTTTTTCCGGGTTTATTATAAAATCAATACCTATCTGTTTGCCGGGCAAGATATCTGCACTGTCTATATAATCCTGATTGCGAATTCTGGCTACTGTAATAGGCACCCCCATCCTTTTTGCCATCATGCAAGCTATTATATTGGTTTCATCCACCTGGGTTACTGCAATCAGCATCTGTGCATTTTTTGCACCGGCTTTCTGTAATGCTTTTACACTGGCCCCGTTTTCTTCCACCACCATAATATCGAGGTTTTCTTCCAGCAGCTTTACCTTGTTGGTATCTTTTTCTATTACCACAACATCCTGTTCTTTTGTGGAGAGGTTACGGGCCAGTTCATATCCAACCCCACCCCCACCAATAACAATAATATGCATTTTTTATTTCACCTTTCTTCCCTGACCAGATTCTAACCAGGTTAAATTGCAAATTAAATTTGACATACTCCCCACGAATAAATTCGGGGGGGGCTTTACGATAATGATTGGTAATACTGTAATACTGTTTTATCTATCTGTCAAAATAAATGCTTTTACCGTTAGCGGAAAGAGGAACGCCGATGACCACTTCTCCCTTTATTAATCCCATTCTACGCGCTACAATGCCTGTACGCAACATTACCCGGTTGTCCACATTAAAACTGGAAGCAGTTTTAACCGCCGAACCCAGTGCAATCCCCAGGTCAATAACCCTCCAGGTGCAGAGCGGCCCATAAAAAAAGGAACCTTCTTTTGCCGCCTGTTCCTTGTCCCTGCAGCGTTCAAAGCCACACGCTCCACAGTCCAGGCCCAGAGAATCCGCAGCTTCCAGAGAAACAAGTAAAACCGCTTCGGAAGAAGCCACGTTTTCTCCGTCACGGTCGAAGTTAACCAGCCCTTTTTCATTTCCAAATTCCTTCATGTGCCTTCCCAGGTTTTTTACTTCTTCCCCGGTTAAAACTTCAATTTCCAAAAAATCTTTCCCCATGGCCTTGGGAGCGGTACGGGCCGAAAGAGCCATAAACCCGGCCACTTTTTCCATAATATCCTGCATCTCTTTCACTTCTTTCTTTAAATGTTACCATTTTTTTTCTACGCAATTTTTCCTGTTTTATCTACGGCATATTTTACTCCTAAGCGGAAAGAAGTGCAAGATTTTATTATATTTTACGTTTATTTTTTTTTTGATATAATCGATGAAGCTAAAAGATGAATCATGGGTAGGGCTTACTGGTTTTTTTCTTTCCGGGCCTGCAGCATAGATACAGGCCCGGAAAGGGGATCTTCTTCCCAGGAAGCTTCTCCTTCTTCCGGTAAGAGGATAGGAGAATACAATTCCTCGGGCACGGGCACCTCCAGGCTGCGGTAAACATTAGCCAGGTGTTTTCGGAACAACCCGTCAAAGGGAGCAGCCAAATAATACGGCATACTGTCTGCCCACCACTGGTAATCGCTTCCTTCGGCTATATATATGTTCCTTAAGGCTTCCTGTAGATTCTTTTGCGTCAGGCGAGGTGTTCCACGGTATTTTTCTACTGTTTGCCTGGCCCGGGCCAGCAAATCCCACATGGTGTTTTTACTTTCCGTGCCTATCCACCGGGTCAAATTGTGGTCTACCCAGGAGCCGGTAAACAGGTTATTTAATTTCCGGCGGGGCGGATTCTGTTTTAAATACTCGCCAACCGTTATACAGTGCAGGTTTGGGTCATGGCTTAGTCTACGGTAAAGCCCGTGCAAGAAAGTGCGTTTATCGTCGGGGTACCACTCCCAGGCATTTTCCCCGTCCAGAGAAATAGTTACCAGGTGATTACCCTCGGAATGCCGCAGGTTTTGACGTATCCGGTGCAAGCGGTGAACCAAGTCTTCAGCGGCGTGGTCTCCGTGGAAGCCCTGGTATTCAAAACCAATACGGTCTGAAAGGTTATGATCTCGAAACACCACCGCCATTTCTCCACCTTCCACGCTTAACAGGTAGGGCTGGTACAGCACTTCAGGGTTTAACACGTGGCCATAACCGTCCCGGCAAATTTCCACACCCAGGGATTTCTCCAGAATCTGTTCGTCAGTAATGGTCCATTCAAAGCCCGTTTCACTGAAAACAGGCACTGTTTCCGGGCTTACTGCCTGCTCCGGAGGCCAAATTCCCTCCGGCTGCCCTTCAAAAAATCCGCGGTACTGGTGTAAAGAGGCCTCGATGTGGGCGTAAAGGTCCTCTTTAAAGGTAAAACGTTCATCCGGCAGAGGCAGGTTGGGGCTGGCCCTCAGGGCAGTGTAGTTATCTATAAGCAGGGGAGCAATGGGGTGGTAAAATGGTGTGGTCATTATTTCTATCTGCTTTTTCTGCTTCAACCGGCGGTGGACCGGGATAACCTGTTTTAATATTTCCATCTGCTTCTCCAGCACTTTAACCCTTTCCCCTTCGGAAAAAAGTCTGTGTTTTTTTTCCAGGTGGCTGAGAAGGGGATCGCCGGCCCTTATTTCCGGGTCTATCCAGATAAGGTTGAACCATACCTGAAGATCGCGGTAATCTTCTTCCGTAAAGCGTTCCATGGCCTGCTTTACTGCCCGGGGTTCCCGCCGCCTGCCCTGCAAATCCAAAAGCTCCCGGTAGCGGGGAATCTGTTCTATTACCCGTTCCCACTGGATATCAAAATAATGCTGGAGCAAAAAACGCCGCTCCGCTTCAGTTAACTCCGATGTAGACTTCATTACCTGTAAATAGTAATCTACATAATCAGTTTCAGTGTAGTCCAGGATCTGTTCCAGTAGTGAAGGAGTAAGATTAAAAGTTTGCCGGATCTGGGGATAATTTTCCAGTATGGCAGCCATCTGGTAGTAATTCTTGGCGGCGTGAAGCCTTACCCAGGGCATAATATAATGCCTGCGTGAATTATCCTGGTAGTAAGGCTGGTGCTGGTTCCAAACAAAAGCTATGTACAGAGGCTTTTCTTCTTTCATTATTCAACACCCTCGGTAGTTAATTCTTTTGACCCGCCCGGGTACTCTTGAGCTTTAAAACGGAAATCTACATCCAGGGTTAACTCCCGGCTTTCTCCCGGAGGGATACCCAGCTGCCATTGCGGAACAATTACCGACTGCTGATACACACGCTCCATCCCTTCCTCCGAACGGGAGACTGTTTCTACCGGGAAACGCCACAACAGTACCGGGTAATTAAAATTTAATGCAATTACTACCCCGCGCCAGTCATCGTACATTTCCAGCGTCTCCACTTCCTGTTCTGCCCCTTCTGAAGCCATATAATTATTCTCCAGGTGGCGACCGGGGATATGGAAATAACGATCCCCGCTGTACCCGGACATAAATGCCAGGTTCAATTCTACCCCGAGTCTGCCTCCCAGCACCCTGGAGGAATAATTCTCCAGGGTGTAATTCACCCGAAAACGGTCTGAGCCGGCCTGAAACATTACTTCTTTTTCCAGTAAAAAGTCATACTCATTCCGTGAAACACGGCGGCGGAAAATTAAAGATGCTTGCTCAGAGCGCTTTTCCAGGCGTCGCAGTTCCATGGTAAAAGGCTGCAGTAGAATGCCGGCATCATCCCGGTATTTACCTTTTTTAAAGTCTTCCATACCTGTTTCTTCTGAAGGTAAAAAGTGATCTATCAGACTCCCGCGGGGGTAAGCATCATACTGCAGGTGATTCTGCAAGTCACTCTCCTTGACGCCCTGCAGGTCGTGTATGCTTTTTACTCCGCCGTTCTTTTCCCGCCTTTCTTCAGAAGGGGCGCTTTCCTGTTCCACCAGGTCCCGGTGGTATTTTTCGGGCCGCCGGGTAAGAGTATCCAGGAAATTTGCCGCCGCGGGTCTCCAGGACATCTCCCACATGCTTCCCCCCAGGTGGGGAGCAAACAGTAGAGAAAATCGGTCGCTTGCTACCACCGCTTCCTTATGACCGTCATAATCGAAATCCTTAACCCTTATTTCCAGCCAGTGTTCTTTTCTTTGCAATTGCGATTCCGCCAGCTCTTCCGCCTTCAACAGGTTTTCCCATATAGCCGAGCGTAAAAAATTCAAGTAAAGCCCGCCAAATACACCATGCCAGTAGGCGCAGTTACACTGGCCCGCCCACAGGTAGCGAAAAGCTTCCTCTTTATTTTTGCTTTCCGGCATCTTGTTTATGCGGCGGCGCACATTTAGCATCTTCTTGTGCATACGGTTACTTTCCGGGTAGCGGGTCAGGAAATTTCTCCAGTATCCCCGCGACCACTCTTTCATTTCTCGGTAAGCCGCTGCAGGTATATATACCGGGCCTTCCGGCGGCTCTAACTCCATGTATTCAGAAAAAGTAACCGTGCGCAACCAGTCCCGGTGTTCACCTAAAGCGGTAAAGAAACGGTCCAGCCATTTTTCCAGGTAAACGGCCTTGTAAGTTTCCGGCCAGGAACCGAACTTTTCCCCGTCGTCCGCCAGCACCAGCAAGTCGCCCTTGTCATGGTAAAGCTGCTGGTGCAGAAAAGAAATAACTTCCTCCACCGGGCGGAAAGGAATCAGGTAGCGCAATTTTTCGCTTACGGGGAATATACAAAGCTCCCATCCTTCTTCTTCTGTAAGATAATAGTGATAAAGATCCTTAAAGCCTACTTCGTGAAAATGAGCGTCGTCTACGGTTATATAGCGAAGGCCGGAAGAAGCAATGGGGCGGGCCAGGTGGGGCTCCCATATCCTTTCAGCCAGCCACATACCTTGCGGGACAGTATGCAGAAGCTCTTTTATCCTGTCGTTTAACAGGCGTATCTGCCCTTTTTTATCTTCATCCGGTATGATGGGAAGGATAGGTTCATAGTAGGCTCCCCCCATTATTTCTACCTGTCCCCTGGAAATAAGCTGGCGCAGCTTATCCAGGAACTCGGGGCGGTGCTTCTCTATCCATTCCAGTAAAATCCCCGTATAGTGAAGGGTAACCTTGACCTCAGGGTGATGGGCCAATACCTCCACAAACGGCCGGTACGCCTGCTCAAACGTATTTTCAAATACCTCCGGCAAGTTGCCCACCGGCTGGTGGTTATGCAGGGCCAGTATCAAATTGAACCGGTTCTGGTTCAGGCTCATACGCTATTCTCCTTCCTTTAACAAAATAAACAGCCTGGTTTTCACAGGAATGATTTTAATTTAATGTAACTAACAATACAGCACAGCAAAACACAACAAAACCTCTGGGCAAAACAATTTGTGGGCAGTGTTATTAATAAGCTCCCACCTGCTCTAGCTTCCACCTTTTGTTAATACACTTTCCTGGGACCTGATAAAACTGGCAGCTTCTTCCGGAACCACGGTATTTATAAATACATCAGTTCCAGTTTCAAACCCTGCTATCCTGGAAAGCCGGGGAAACAACTCTACATGCCA
>PWGO01000187.1 GCA_003554525.1 Syntrophomonadaceae bacterium
AAGTTTATTGAGGTTAATATGTAATTAGAGCGGATAAAGAAAAAGGTGATAATTTGAAGAAAAAAGATCTTAATTCTTTTAAGTTTTTGCTTGAACTTGAAGGAGAAAAACGAATATCTGGAAATAACTTGTTTGATTTACTGGATAATATTAATAAACGCGGTTCCATAAGCCGTGCGGCATCAGCTCTGGGTTTTTCTTACCGTTATGCTTGGGGTTTGCTCCGGGAGGCAGAAAAGGCTTTAAACGTGCAATTGGTGGAAAAACAGGCAGGTGGAGCCTCTGGAGGTGGGGCTTCGCTAACCTTGGAAGGTAGTAATCTTCTCGAGCAATACCGGTCGTTTAGAGATGAAGTAGAGGACCGTTTACAGCGCTTTATTGATGATGCCGACTCATCTTTGGAAAGGCAAAGTACGGGTAAGCCAAAGAAAAGAACTCCTTCCCGGCGCCATTTACTGATGGCCAGCACCATGGAACCTGTAGAAGCGGGCCTTTTGGATGTGTTGGAAGAAGCTTTTTATCGGTCTACCGGAATTCTGGTCAAGCATATTGCAGTAGGAAGCGGTCGCGCCCTGGAGATTGCCCGGGAAGGAAAAGTAGATATGGTTTTAACTCACGCCCCGGATCTGGAAGAGGAATTTATGTCAGAAGGATTGGGTGCCAGGAAAATACCGTTAATGGCCAACGATTTTGTGCTGGTGGGGCCTTCCACCCTGGTTCAAGAACTTGACCGGGATTTTGGAATTACCGGCATGTTTAAAAATATTGCTTTGTCCCGGTTTAGATTTGTAAGCCGTGGAGATCAATCCGGGACGCATTTGTGTGAACAGAAAATATGGGAAGCTGCCGGTGTTGCTCCTTCCGGTGACTGGTACATGGTCTCTCCGGGAGTGGCTGGCAACCTGGGGATTTTAAGTTTGGCCAAAGAGAAGGAAGCTTTTACTCTGGTAGACAGGGCCAGCTATATATTATCAAAAAGTCAAGGCAGCCTGGAAATAGTAAAGAACGGGGAAGATAAAGAAGAAAATTCAAGCCTGTTAAACAACATCTTAGTGTTAATTACTGTAAATTATGAGCGTTTACCTAACATTAATAACAAAGAAGCCGACAGGTTTGCCCGGTGGCTGCTGGAGGAAGGCAAAAATTTCATGGCTGATTTTGGCAAGGAAAGATTTGGTGAACCACTTTTTTATTTTCTTAACGGAACTTTTTCTTGACCCTTATCAATAAATACGTTAAAATTTTTTTAGTCGCACTATGAAGCAATGTGCATAACGATATTAACCAAACAATATATACTTTAACAGGCGTGAAATTTCACGTTCTGTAATATTCTCCGAGCCTGAATTCCTACAGGTGATGTCCCATGGAGTTAGGCCGAAAGGGTTCTGCGGGAAACGGCAGGGCCTCCCGTAGTGGAAAGGAGTGTTCAATTTAAGCATATTTTTGCTTTAAATTATAATGCCTTAAAACTCCTTCTTTATACTGCGGAAAGAAGGAGTTTTAATATAACGGTGTTAGTTTTGGCTGTATTACACCATTGTTTATTACAAGGGCTTATTCAATATTTTGAAAGGAGGAAATTTAAAAAAATAACTTATTTTAATTAGTCAATGAGCAGGGAGTAGAAAATGACTATAATAAGGAGGACAAAATGAAAAGAACTTTATTAATTTTGATGATGGTATTTCTGGCAATGATGGTTGTTGTAGGGTGTGGAACAGAAAACGGGGAGGATGAAGCTTCCACCATGGTTCTGGCTACTACAACCAGCACGTATGATTCAGGCCTTTTGGATGAACTCTTGCCGGTGTTCGAGGAGGAGCACAATATTGAAGTGGATGTTATTTCCGTGGGAACAGGGCAGGCAATAGAAACCGGGGAAAGGGGAGATTGTGACATTATTCTGGTGCATGCCCGCGAACTGGAAGATCAGTTTGTGGCGGATGGTTATGGAACACAGCGCCATGACGTAATGTACAACGACTTTGTTATCCTGGGTCCGGAGGGCGATCCCGCGGGCATATACGACAGCGCTGACATAACCGAAGCCCTTGAAAATATTGTAGAGCATGCCGAAGAAGAAGTCAGGTTTCTTTCCCGTGGAGATGGTTCGGGCACCCATGTAAAGGAGCAGAATTTGTGGGAACTGGCAGGTGTTGATGATCACAGCGACCGTGAGTGGTACGATTCCCTGGGGCAGGGCATGGGTGATACCCTGGTTGCCACCAACGAAATGCAGGGATACGCTTTAGCAGACCGGGGCACTTATTTATCCATGGAAGACAACCTTCCCAACCTGGAAATTGTTTTTGAAGGGGATGATGAACTGGCCAACCCTTACGGCATTATTCCCGTTAACCCGGAAGAGCACGCCGCTGTTAAACACGAAGAAGCCAAGCTGATGGTAGAATTTTTCACTTCAGATAAGGCGCAGGAAATTATTGGAGAGTTTGGCATAGATGAGTATGGGGAGCCCTTGTTTTTCCCGGGTGCCAACTAATTTAGTTGAATACGTAGATTACATTTACCGGTAATAATTGATATGCCGTTTGTTCAAACCCGCAGTACGGTCAGCTGGCACGTCTTTATTGCTAAATATTTAAAATATACTTGTAAGGAGAGGAATATGGAAGGTTTAACGGAATCGCTCAAACTTTTACTGGAGCTGGACCCCTATGTTTATAATATTATTAGTGTCTCTTTAAGGGTAACCGGTATGGCCCTGCTGTTTAGCACTTTGCTGGGCATACCCCTGGGCGCTTTTCTGGGTTTAA
>PWGO01000062.1 GCA_003554525.1 Syntrophomonadaceae bacterium
CCCTTTTTTTTATTCTTTTCTTGTCTCTTGCTTCTTGCCTCTTGTTTCTTGAAGCCGGCCCGCTTCGGCTGTCGGCTTCGCAGATCGAGGCTTCCACTCCCTCTAATGTCGCCTTCGCCGACACACCCCTGCCAGCTTTCCCCTACTCAGACTTTTATTCTTACCTCCGGTGTCAAGCAGCACCCACATTAGAAGAAAAAAATTCCTCCCCTGGGAGCCAAAATCTTCCTCCCCCCTGGTGGGGGAGGAATTAAAGGTGGGGGGGTCTTTTCTCTTGTTTCTTGTCTCTTGCCTCTTACTTCTTGAATAAGTTACTATTTTTATTTACCTTTTCATCTGATTTTACCTCTTATATATCCATATCTTCTACCTCTTCTATATTAATTTGTGGTTGATCCGGAGAATCCTTCTGTGCTTCAAACATTTCCCTTAATTCTTCCTCAGAGGGCTCCAGCTCCTCGGATCTTCCTTCAAGATAATTCTCCAGGTATACAATTATAGCTATCTGCTCTTCTATCTCCTCTTCACTCATACCCATTCGCTCCGCCATCTGGTCCAGCATTTCCTCTCCTCCCAATTCTTCTATTACTTCATCATATCTTTCTTCCAGCTCCTCTTCATCAACCGTTTCTTCATACTCCTGCACCGCTTGATTCACTATTGCTATTTCAACCTGCATATCCAGGATCTGTACCTTCATAACTTCTATTCTCTTATCTATTTCTTCACTGTCAATCTCCTCACCCATCATGCTCATTTGCTGCTCTATCTGCTGCCTTTGTTGTTCAGCTATTTCATCAATTTCTTCTTTCATTATCTCTTCCCCATTAACAGTAGCAACCACCTCATCTGCTTCTCCTTCTTTCAATACTTCCATGTTCTTCTCTACTTCACTGTCTTCTATTAAAGCATTCACGTGTTCTTCTACAATTTCGTTTTCTTTCTCTCTTCGGTATTGTTCTTTTAGTTCGTCCCTGGCCTCCAGGAATTCCCGTTCTTCTTCATCTATAAGCCATGCTTTGACCATTTCGGGAACATCATCAATAGTAAAGCTCACGGTAAAACCCATTATTTCCAGCTCAATCCCCTTTTCCAGAAACTTCCCCTTCATGGCTTCTATTTTCTCCTCTACTTCTTCACTATCAAATTCCTCATCCACCATGCTCATTTCCTGATCCACCTGTTGACTTTGTACCTGTTCTTCTACTATTTCTTGCTCCTCATCAAAAGTAAAACCTACAGTAAAGCCCATTACCAGCGCTACTACCACAAACAGGTATACAAAATTATTATTGCCAGAATAATTGCTTCCCTGTTCATACATAAATATCCCCCTCTCTAAATTTTATTATAAAACATGTGTAAATTTTAACATATAATGCATCATTATTCAAATAGCAGAGCCTGGTGTCAAGTTACCATTATCCACATAGAGCTTGAGTAGTTACCTAAAAAATTAAACACGGCAAGTACTAATCTTTTTTACCCAGATTTATCACCGTTACCCCGGAGCCTCCCTCGTAATGATCCCCCAGGCGCCAGTCGCGGACCCAGTTTTTGTTTTTTAAAAACTGGTGTAGCCCCCGCCGGAGGGTGCCGGTTCCTTTACCATGCACCAGGTAAACCTGATTCAGACCGGCCATGACTGCATTATCTATATATTTATCTACTTCTTCAATAGCTTCTTCCAGGGTCAAGCCTCTGACGTATATCTCCGGGCTTACTTGTGAAGATGAACTGTTCAGAAAGGTATATCCTTTTAACGGTACTTTTTCTCCTTCTCCGGCACCGGTGGTATCACCAGTTGGGGCAATATCTTCCAGGCTAGTATTTACCTTGATCATCCCCACCTGCACAAGAAGCATCTCCTCGGAAGAAGAATATTTTATAATAGTTCCTTTCTGCTTGAGGCTTTTTACCCAGACTTCCTTTCCTTCTTCAACTGATTCTTTGTCTAACACTTTTTCTTCCAGCTCCTGGTCCTGCTCTACAAGACTGGAAGTCGTTTCTGCCAGGTCTTTTTTCAGGCTGTGCCTGATGTCTTCCGCACGACCCATAAGCTGTGCATCAGCTTCTGCTTCTTTTTTCATGCTCTCGTACAGCTGCTGAAGTTCCTGGAGAGAAGCATCGGCATTCTTCTTTGCTTTTTTAACCAGTTCTCGTGCTTCACGCTTCGCCTCCCGAAGTATCTCCTCTTTCTTCTGCTTTATTTCCTCTCTTTCTTTTTCCAGCTCCCGGCGCAGCTGTTCCACCTTTTCTCTTTCACGGTCAGCCGCCTGGCTCTCCCGGTGCAGCTTCTTCTGCTCGCGGGTAAGACTCCCGATCATGTCTTCCACCTCGCCGTGCCCCTCCTGCATATATTCCCGGGCCTGCTGTAAAACATGTGAAGGCAAGCCCAGCCTTTCCGCTATCACCAGGGCGTTACTTTTGCCCGGCACCCCAGGAAGAAGCCGGAAAGTAGGAGAAAAAGTTTCTTCATCAAATTCCATGGAAGCATTCTGCAGCCCCTCTTCCAGCTGGGCAAAAAGTTTTAGTTCGTTTATATGAGTAGTGGCGGCTACCAGGGAGCCCCGGTGGTAGAGTTCCATTAAAATAGCACGGGCCAGTGCCGCTCCTTCAGAAGGGTCGGTTCCCGCCCCCAGTTCATCCAAAAGCACCAGGGAGTTATTATCCGCTTTGTCGATTATTTCTACTATGTTTTTAAGGTGCCCGGAAAAAGTGCTTAAAGATTGTTCTATGCTCTGTTCGTCACCTATATCCGCATATATTCCCTTAAACACACCCACACGGCTGCCGTGGAGAACGGGCAAGTGAAGACCCGATTGGGCCATGACAGCCATCAGGCCGGTGGTTTTCAAGGTTACCGTTTTCCCCCCGGTATTGGGCCCGGTGATTACCATTACCCGGTAATCCTCTCCTATTTTAACTTCTACCGGCACCGCCCTTTCTAAAAGAGGATGCCTGGCTTCTCTCAGCTCAATTATTTTTTCCCTGGTCACCCCGGGTTCCACGCTTCCCGTGTCAAGGCTTACTTGAGCTTTGGCCATCAATAAATCCAAAAAACCGTATACTTCCACGTTACCAGAAAGTTCGTGATAATATTCCGCAGCGGCATAGCTTAGCTCTTTTAGTATTCTTTCTATTTCTTCCTGCTCCTGTCTCCCTATGCGCTGCAATTTGTTCTGCAGCTCTACCACCGGGTAAGGTTCTATAAACAGGGTGACCCCCCGCGAAGATTGATCGTGAACCATTCCTTTGATACTGTTTCGGTGTTCCTGTTTTACCGGAATTACGTACCTTCCGTTACGAACTGTAACAATAGGTTCTTGCAGGTACTTTTGATAAGAAGAGCTTTTTATATAATTATCCAGATTTTCCCGGATAGATTCTTTAAGGGATCTGGCCTGCCTCCGGAGATCTCTAAGCAAAGGACTGGCACTATCCAGGAGCTCCCCGTCGTTACTCAAACACGAGTCCAGTTCTTCCAGAAGCGGGCGACATTCCTGTACTTGCTCCATCAAATAAGTAATTGCCGGTGCATGCTCTCGGACTTCTTCTTTTTTAGAAGCCTTTTCTACCTGGCCGCAGCCCTGGAGAAATAAAATAAACGAGCTTAATTCTTCCGCCCCCAGAACTCCCTCTTTGCTTAACTTGGCCAGGGAATTTCGAATTTCTGGTACGTTTTTTAATTGAAAATAATTGTTTTCCAATATAAGGCACGCCTGAGAGGTTCTATTAAGCGAATCCTTTACTTCCCGGTATTCCGCGGAAGGGAGCAACCCCAGGGCCCTCTCTTCGCCATAGGCCGTTACCGTCTTTTGGGCCAGCTTTTCCCTGATGGCATGGTAGTCAAGCAGGCGTATTTCCCTTTCGGTTAAAGGAACGGCATCCATAGTAAGCACCATCATCTCCTTGAAACGTAAGGATTATTTTTAATATAAAACCGCAGCAGGAGTTCTTCTCCCCTGCTTATTCCCACCCGGCTGGTTACTAATATATCAGCAGAGGCAACCTCGTCTCCGTCGTTGCAGATATACAAAGGCGCCACTAAAAGGGAAACACCACTATGTTCCCCTTTAATACCCATGGCGGAGCACAGATTTCCCGGCCCGCTGCTCAAGCGCCTGTAAGGGCACTTATCCCCCCTGCGCCGCTTCATTAATTCCACTCCTTCAAGGGGCTCCAAAGCACGCACCAGCACAGCTTCACCGCTTCCTTCTTCGCCGGTTACCACGTTAAAACAGTGGTGTTTCCCGTACACAAAATACACGTAAGCAATGCCGGCAGGGCCAAACATGACTGCATTCCTTTTAGTCCTGCCCCGCGTGGCATGGCAGGCGGGATCACCCTGATAATAAGCCTCCGTTTCTACAATTATACCAGAAGTAAGCCCTTCCTTGCTTTCATGGATCAGGATCTTCCCCAACAGCTCCCTGGCTACCTGCACGGTATCCCGGCGATAAAAATCTTCTTCCAGTATGCGCAATATTAACCACCCGTCCCGTCCCTGTTAAGATTAGTAACTCACGTCCAGGTATTTTTTTAGCTCCGGGAGGGAAAAAGTATTCAGTACCTGCTCTTTTGAAAGCCAACCTCTCCGGGCTGTTTTCACCCCATAATTCATATCACCCAACCCGCGGGTTCCGTGGGCATCCGTGCCTATCATAAAAGAAACACCCTTGCGGGCGGCATTGACAATATTTTCTCCGGATAGATCTAGCCGGTCCGGGGAAGCGTTTATCTCCATGACCGTCCCGCAGGCTGCCGCCGCTTCCATAACCGCCTCCAGATCCACCGGGTAGGGCTCCCTTCTGCCAATCAGCCTCCCCGTGGGATGCCCGATAACATCTACCAAGTGGTGCTTTGCTGCAGAAATCAGCCTGGAAGTAATCTGCTCCCGGGGCTGTTTAAAACCGGAGTGGATGGAAGCTATAACTATATCCAGTTCCGACAATATCTCATCGGGGTAATCCAGTTCCCCGTCCGATAAAATGTCAACTTCTATTCCCGTAAGTATGCAGAAGTCATTATATTCACCATGCAGATTTTTTATATACTCTACCTGGTTTAAAAGTTCTTTTTCCGACAAACCGTTAGCTATTTTAAGGGAGATGGAATGGTCGGTTACAGCCAGGTATTCATAACCCCTGGCCCGTGCACTTTCCACCAGCTTTTCTACAGAGCTGTTTCCATCACTCCAGCTGCTATGCACATGAAGGTCACCTTTAATATCTTCTTCCTTTACCAGTTGCGGCAACTTCCCTTTCAATGCCGCTTCTACTTCTCCCCGGTCCTCCCGTATTTCGGGAGGAACGTATTCCATCTCCAGGTTTTCGTATATGTCCTGTTCCCCGGCAAGCTCAATCTTTTCTTTTCCTTTATACAATCCGTGGAGGTCCATAAGAATTCCCAACTGAGCAGCCCTTGTTTCAAGCCGCCGCAAGTGCTCTTTAGAACCAGTGTAATACAAAAGCTCCGACGCATACTCATTCTGCGCCGGAACTATTTTTACCGGAACTCCCAGAACAGTGTCCAGCCTCAATATTTCACCGCAGCACTGCTCTACCCGGGCAACTTCTCCCGTATGCATTAAAATGCTGGAAATGCTTTCCACGCCCAGGCCGGTTTTCAAAACCAGCACCAGTTCGCTGACGGCTTCTACACCGCGTCTTAAATCCCCGGCAATAGCGCATTTTTCTACTCTTTCATGTTGCTGCAGCAGTTTATATAACACTTCCGCCAGGGGGAGGGAAATGCCCTGGTGGTAAAAACTGCCCGAACTTCCTTTTTCGTGCAGGCAATTCAATATACTTTTCTCAAGGGAGGGGCCCAGCCCGGGGATTTTTCTTATTTGACCTTCCCGGGCCGCATTCTTCAGGTCGCCCAGGTTTTTTATCTCCAGGTGGTTTACCAGCCGCGAAGCGGTTTTAAAGCCAACCCCTTCAATCTGAAAAATAAAGAGCAGATCCGCAGGGACTTCCTCTTGAAGCTGCTCCAACAAGGTAGACCTGCCGGTAAGCACCATCTCTTCTATCTTAGAAGAAAGGGCCTGGCCGATTCCATCTAAACGGTCCAGGTTTTTTTCTTTAACCAGCTCTTCTACATCTGCATCCAACCGGGAAATAACCCTGGAAGCGTTGGTGTAGGATCTTACCCTGTATTCGTTTTCTCCTTTTAAAGCAAGCATCTCTGCAATTTTCTGCAAATAAGCGGATACTTCCCAGTTTTCCAACAGCCTCTCTCCCGCTGATACTTTTATAGTTTATTTCCCAGGCTATTGTCGTAGAAATTAACCATAAACTCTTTTAATTCGTCCATCCCGGGAAGGTTTTCTTCAACAAATACTGCCAGAACCGAATCTTGCAACGTTTCTTTTACTTCTTCCAGGGGCAACAGGAATAAGGCCATAACAATTATAACTACAAAAATTATACCCTTTAACAAGCCCAAACCTCCGCCGGCCAGGGAGTTTACTTCGCCTACCACAGGCAATATTTTGACCGACTGCAAAGCTTTAATAACCAGCCGCAATACAATTTGTAGTATAATAAACAGCACTACAAAAGCGATCAACCCAATCGCTATCTCCGCCAGCCATTCTACGCTCATATCCATTTCCATAAACTCAAAAATTTCTTCAATTACCGCCGGGGAAGAAACCAGCTCTTCTACATCGTAAGTCGAGGTAACCCACCCGCTCACCAGGCGGCTCCCGTACAGGGAAAGAAAAAGAGCGGCGAAAAAACCTATAAAACCTACCAGTTGTGCAAGCAAGCCCTGCTTTATACCGCTCCAGGTATAAAGTATAATAATCGCTATAACCAGAAGATCAAACCAGTTCATCTTTGTCGTTCTCCTTCTGCTGTGTTTTTTTCCCTTTTCGGGTTTTTAAACGGATTAGTTCATCTGCCAGGTTAATACAGGCCAGTATGGCTATTTTATGCCGGCTCATTTGGGGATTTGTCTTGGCCACTTTATGCATGATGTGGTCCACGTATTCGGCTACCTTTTTCAGGTGCCGTGGTGAAGCAGAACCCCTAATGGTGTGTTCTTCCCCCATTATGGTAATAGTAACCCTCTTTTTGGTTTCCTCGTCCATAATTTTCCCCCGCTTTCTCTTATAAGGGAGCTTTTAACAAACTTTGGCAAGAAGCCTCCTACCTCTACCGCGGAACGCAGGTGGAAGATGAATTGCTAATACTATTTTCTAACCGAAATTTCCAGCTGCCGGTACAGTTCATCAATAATATTCTGGTGAACTTTCCCCACCTCTTCATCGGTAAGAGTTTTTTCGGGCGAACGATATACCACGGAATAAGCCAGGCTACGGTATCCTTCCGGAACCGGCTCTCCTTCATATATATCAAAAAGGTGGAAGCTTTCTAAAAGCTCACCTCCCGCCCCTTTTATACATTCTTCTACCCTGGCAGCGGGTATATCCCGTGGAACCAGCACCGCCAGGTCACGTAAAGTAGCAGGATACCGGGGTAAAGCTTTAAAGTGTTTAAACAAGCCGGCCTTGTCTATTACCTTTTCTAAATTTATTTCTCCGGCAATTAACTCGCCTTTAACCTGGTACTCCCTGGACACATCGGGATGGAGGACCCCCAGGCACCCTATCTCTTCCCCCTCATATTTAATGGAAGCAGCTTTGGTAGGATGCAAGTACGGGTACTGCGCTTCTTCAAACCAGTAGCCCTCCAGGGCAAGTCTGCCAAAAAGGTTTTCCAGTATACCCTTGAGATAAAAGAAGTCTACTTGCTCCGGTTTTTGGTACCAGCTCTTTTCCGGCAGCCTGCCGGTTCCCGTTAAACCCAGGCAGGCAACTTCCCGGGGGAGCTCGCTTAAAGGCAAGGAACGGGGTATAAACACCGAACCTATTTCAAACAAGAGCTGGTTTCCCGCTCCTGTTTGGTTATTGTACCTGACGGTTTCTAAAAGGCCGGGAAGAAGAGTAGTCCGCATTACTCCCTGGTCCTCGGTAATGGGATTCTGAAGGGGAACACAGTTCCTCAGCCAATGCTCCCGGGGCAGCCGCAACCGCTCCAGGTGAGCGGGATTTATAAAAGAATAGGTTATACATTCGTACATTCCCGAGGCCACCAGGCATTCCCTGATTTCATTTAGCACCTGTTCCCGCCGGGTTTCCCTGCTGTCTACCAGGACCCCCTCGGGAAGCCGGGTGGGTATCTTATCGTAACCGTAAAGACGGGCTATCTCTTCAATGACATCTTCTTCTATAGATACGTCGGGACGCATCAGAGGGACCTGCACTTCCCAGGCTTCCATACCCTCCTGGGTGGTAACCACGAAACCCAGCTTCTGCAACAGCGAAGTTACTTCCTGCTCGGGCACGGAAGTACCCAGCACTTTCTCTATACGAGAAGCATCCAGGTAAACCGTGCAAGGATGCTTGGGCCTGGGGTAGCAGTCAATTACTCCTTTCAATATCACCCCGTCCGCAAGTTCGGACATCAACCTGGCAGCCCGGTTTTGAGCCTGCATCACCCCTTCCGGGTTGACTCCTTTTTCAAAACGCAGGGATGCTTCAGAATTTATATTCAAACCCCTGGCAGTGCGCCTGATGTTGGCGGGGTTAAAATAAGCCGCCTCCAGGAGTATTGCTGTAGTGCCCGCCGATATTTCCGTGTTGTGCCCACCCATAACCCCGGCCAGGCCGATAGGTCCATCCGGGTCTGTTATAAGCAAGTGCTGATTTTCCAGGGTCCTTTCTTCCCCGTCTATAGTTACCAGTTTTTCTCCCTGCCGGGCTCTCCTTACTATGACCTGACCGTCTTTCACCAGGTAATAGTCAAAAGCGTGCAGGGGCTGACCTACTTCCCACATAACGTAGTTGGTTATATCAACAATATTGTTAATGGGACGGATACCGGCTTTCAAGAGGCGTAACTGCATCCACAGGGGAGAAACAGATATTTTAGCGTTTTGTATAACCCGGGCCGTATAGCGGTAACAGAGGTCTTCATCTTTTATCTCCACCCCGGCAAAGCGTTCTATCTCTTCTCCTCTTTCTTCCGGCTGCTCCGGCGGGAGATTCACTTCGCTGCCGGTAAGGGCAGAAACCTCGTAAGCCACACCCAGCATGCCCAGGCAGTCGGAACGGTTAGGAGTAAGCTCCAGGGTAAGCACGGGATCGTTTAAATCCAGGGCTTCCGCCAAATCCCTGCCCGGTTCCAGGTGGGACTCCAGGAGCAAAATACCTTCTTCCCCCTGCTCCAGCTCCAGGCCCAGTTCAGCCGGGGAACATAACATTCCGCCAGAAACAGATCCCCGGATTTCAGTCTCTTCTACTTTTCCTTTTTCCGGCAGAACAGAACCCGGCACTGCAACAGGAACACAATCACCTTCACTAATATTAAAAGCCCCACATACAATCTGTTTATTTTCCCCTTCTCCCACATCTACATGGGCCAGCTGCAGCTTGTCGGCTTCCGGGTGAGGCTCCAGTTTTTTTATAACCCCGGCCAACACTCCTTCTACCCCGGGGTTAAATACACTTACTTCTTCCACTTCTACCCCTGCAAGAGTAAGCGTTTCCGCCAGGCGAGAAGCCGGTATATCCAGATCAGGAACATAATCTTTTAACCAGGAATACGGGACCAGCATTTTTTTCCTCCTTACTTTTTCAAGTACTTAAACTTTACCCTTTCAAGTAATTGAACCTTTTATCCTCTAACCGGTCCTCTACCGGTATTGGTTCACCACAGTTTTGCTCCCCGGTATCAGGTACGCCACCACCGCACCGCCCGGGCTTAAAACTGTTTTATCATGCGCAGATCGTTGGAGTACAAAAGCCGTATATCGTTTATTCCAAACTTTAACATGGCTACTCTTTCCACACCCATTCCAAAAGCAAACCCGGTTACCACCCGCGGGTTGTAACCGCTTATCTCCAGAACCCGGGGATGCACCATGCCTGCACCAAGTATTTCCAACCATCCCGTGTGGCTGCAAACCCGGCAGCCTTCTCCACCGCAAATTACGCAGAATATGTCCACTTCCGCGCTGGGCTCAGTAAAGGGGAAAAAACTGGGGCGCAAGCGTATCTGCTGCTCTTCGCCGAACATTTCCCGGGCAAAATGCAAAAGCACCCCTTTTAAATCGGCAAAAGTAATGTTGCGATCCACAGCAAGTCCCTCTACCTGCTGAAACATGGGGGAATGGGTAGCATCGTCATCGCGGCGGTAAACCTTCCCCAGGGCTATTATACGCACCGGCAGCTGCGGTGCCTGTTTTTCCATAACCCGCACCTGTACCGGGGAGGTATGGGTCCTTAACAGGATCTCGGGAGTAAAATAAAAAGAATCCTGCATATCCCTGGCCGGATGATCTACAGGTATATTAAGCGCTTCAAAATTATAGTAATCCAGCTCGATTTCCGGGCCTTCTTCCGAGCGGAAACCCAGGCCGGCAAATATTTCTTTTATTTCTTCCGTTATTAAAGTAACCGGGTGTTTTCTTCCCAAACTGACGGGTTTCCCGGGCAGGGTTACATCTATCCTTTCTTTTTCCCAGAGGAGCTCCTTGCTCTTTTCCTCAATCTCTTTTTCTTTTTCCTTTAATTTTTCTTCTATCTTCTCTTTAAGCTCGTTGGCTTTTTGTCCCAGTACCGGCCTCATTTCCTGAGGCTGCTGGGACATGCTGCGAAGGACAGAAGTAATTTCACCCTTTCTTCCCAGGTAATGCACCCGGAGCTTTTCCAGTTCTTCTAGCTCTTCAACTTGGGATAGCTTTTCCATGGCTTCATTTTCTATGTTTTCCAGCTTCTCTATCATGAGCAACCTCCTGAAAACCCAATGTACATAATTTTCACCATAACTACCCGGGCTGCCTGCCCGGGCTTAACAAGTATCTTCTTTTCCTACACTGCTGCATACCGGGTAAGGCCTGTATTTGAACCGCCGGGAAGAAAAGCAGCAGCTAAACAAAAAAACTTCGTCTCTAAAGGGACGAATGTTTAATAAAGAGAACCCGAGAAAAACACCACCACACCTTACCTTATTAATCCTGTATCTGATTCCAGTCAACCCGATGTCTTTTCCTTCCATAACAACTCTACCAAGAACTTTACTAAACTAAGGTTCTACTAAGGTTCTACCAACAATACTTCCTTAAAGCTCACCGCCAGCATTATCTTTAAGACTTTAAGAATATCCACCCTTAAAAATATCCGCTAGCTAACTGCCAGGTGTTTATAAATAAGGTAAGCGGTTATGGAACCTGTTCTCTCAAACACTCTCCAAAAAAAGTCAGCGGTTAACAAGATCCAACCACTTCCCTTCTCCCAGGTTAACTCCCACAGTTAACAGTTTAGTTGATTATATCATATCAATTTTTAAAAAACAATAAAAGCGGCTGGATTTTGTTACCTTTTCAAACCGGCCGACCTCTGCCTCCTGGCTTCGAACAAGATCACCGATACCGCAACTGCAGCATTTAAAGAGTCTACCCCCCGGGCAAGGGGAATATTGACCTTTACCTCGCAGTTTTGCTTGATTTCATCGGATACACCCCATCTTTCGTTTCCCACTGCCAACAGTAAAGGCCGGGTTAAATCCAGGTTATAGTAGTCGCTGCCTGTCTTCACTTCCGACGCTGCCGAAATAAAACCCTTGCTTTTAAGTCGGGTGAATAACTCTTCCAGCTTTGTTACCTGTTTTATCCATATATGAAATATTGTACCCGCAGAAGCACGTAAAACTTTGTGGTTAAAGGGAGATACCGTGCCGGGAGTATAAAATAAAGTGCTGCCCCCGGCAGCAGCCAGGCTGCGCATTATTGTTCCCATGTTTCCGGGGTCCTGGATCTTGTCCGCCAGCACAGCCATACCAATGGTTTGGTTAATTACTTTTTCCCACTCTATATCCGGGCAAGCTATTACCGCAGCTGCTCCCTGCGGGTTTTCCGTCTGAGCTATTTTCTTGAATACCCTTTCGGTTAACTCCACTTTATTCACTTCGGCGGGCAGCCTGTTCAAAAGGCCACTGGCCTGCCCGCCGGAAGCCACCCCGGGAGAATAAAAGAGGGTTTCAATACTAAACCCCTGTTGAATAGCTTCCTCGATTAAATTAAAACCCTCCACGGCAACCCGGTCTTTATTTCCGCTTTTTCCGTTAAGAATTTTTACGTATTCTTTTATCAAAGGGTTGCTCTCACTGGTGATTTTTTTCACCTTATCCGCTCCTTTGAATCCGGAACAAACTGATTTGATATCAAGTATATTTCCTCCCCTTGATGAATGTAAAGAAAAATTAAAAGTGGTAACGAAAACATTTTCCTCCCCCACTGGTGGGGGAGGAGTTAAAGGTGGGGAGCAAATAATTTTTAGTTAGCTGTTTTGTAACTACTCAGGCATCCACTGCTGCGCCAGGGGGACGGTTCCATCGTCTTCCCTTCGGACCTCCGCTTCGCTCCGGTGACGCTCGAAGAACGAAATCGCTTTGCGATGGTTTTTAAAAAAGACCCCACATAAAAAAATAGTGA
>PWGO01000189.1 GCA_003554525.1 Syntrophomonadaceae bacterium
CTCAAGCCAAGTAAAAGTAAGTTAAGAGGCATGCTGCGCCTGCGGGGACGGTTCGAGCGTCACCGGAGCGAAGCGGAGGTCCGAAGGGAAGACGATGGAACCGTCCCCCTGGCGCAGCAGTTGATGCCTGAGTAGTTACGAAAGAAAAAAAATAATGCACAGAGTGCATGAGGTGATAAAATGAAAATATTGGTTAGCGACCCTTTGTCATCGGAGGGACTGCAAAAACTGGAAGAGGACGCCTGGGTGGATGTGCGCACCGACCAGAGTGAAGAAGAGCTGGAAAAGATAATCGGCGACTATGATGCTTTGTTTGTCCGCAGCGGTACCAAGGTAACTTCTTCTCTAATTGAGAAGGGAGAAAAGCTGCAAGTTATAGGCAGGGCCGGGGTAGGAGTCGACAATATAGATGTAGATAAAGCTACCGAGAAGGGTATAATGGTAATCAACGCACCGGAAGGCAATACTATTTCCACGGCCGAGCATACAATAGCCATGATGGCTGCCCTGTCCCGGAATATTCCCGCTGCCAGCAACTCCGTTAAGCAGGGAAATTGGGATCGCAAAAAGTATACCGGGGTGGAGTTAAACCGTAAGACCCTGGGATTGTTTGGCTTTGGAAGGATTGGTAGCGAAGTAGCGCGGAGGGCCCGTGCCATGGGAATGAAAATAATGATCCATGATCCTTTTGCTTCCAAAGAAAGGGCTCAAAAGCTGGGAGTAGAGCCGGTTTCCAAGGAAGAACTGTTGCAGAAAGCTGATTTTATTAGCCTGCACATGCCCAAGAACAAGTCCACTCACCACTTTATTGGTAAAGAAGAACTTAATATGGTTAAGCCGGAGGTGCGCATAATCAACTGTGCCCGGGGAGGTCTTATAGACGAGGCGGCCCTGGCTGAAGCTATAAAAGATGGCCGCGTGGCGGGAGCCGCCCTGGATGTTTTTGAAGAAGAACCCCTGGGGGAAAGCCCGCTGCGGGAGCTGGATAACGTGGTCCTTACCCCTCACCTGGCTGCTTCTACCGAGGAAGCACAGGTAAACGTGGCGGTTCAGGTAGCTGAACAGGGGTTAAAGGCCCTGCAGGGTGAGCCGGTAGTATCGGCGGTGAATGTTCCTTCCCTGCCCCCCGAGGTGCTCAACGAAGTAAAACCGTACCTGCCACTCATGCGTGTCCTGGGAAGTTTTTATCCCCAGGTTTACGGCGGGACTATAAAAGAAATAGAGGTGCGCTACAGCGGAGAAATAGCAGATAAACCTTCCGCTCCCCTTACTACTTCCTGCCTTATAGGCATGCTCCAGGTTATAATCGGCGATGAAGTAAATTACGTCAACGCCCCGTATATAGCCAAGAGCCGTGGTATAAACATCAGGGAAACCACTTCCCGGACCATAGAGAACTATGCCAGCTTAATAACCCTTACCGTGAAAGGAGAAGAAGAAACCAGGAGTATAGCCGGTACCCTGTTTAATGAAAACGATATACGTATTGTACGCATAGGCGATTATTCTATAGATGCCTCTCCTTCGAGGTACATGCTGGTATGTTCGTATATCGATCGCCCCGGCATTATTGGGAAAATGGGAACACTCCTGGGAAATGAAGATATAAATATTGCCAGCATGCAGGTAGGCAGGGAATTCATAGGAGGCGAAGCAGTAATGGTGCTCCAGGTAGACGATTTAATCCCCCATGATCTCCAACAGAAGGTAAAAGTGCTTGACGGGATAGTTGATACCCGTTTTGTAGAGCTGCAGGGAAAGGATTTGAGAAACCCCAGGGGAAAAATGGAAGTTTAATCGGTTAATAAAATGTTAATAATAACCAACATTTGTGCAGGGGGGTGAAAAAGAGCTTTTATTATACATTAAAGAAATGTATAATGGGTACAACGTGATATTTTTATGTTAAAGCAGGATAGTTAAAGGAGGAAAAGAATGAGAGCAAATGTAACTTCAAACAGAACCACCCAGTTTGAGATGTTGTCGGAAGATCAGTGTGAGGCTATATACCACAATATTTTAGAGGTAATGCAGCGTACGGGAGTAGACGTATACCACGAAGAAGCCAGGAAAATGCTCCAGGAAGCCGGGGCCCAGGTAGACGGCGTAAGGGTATACATTCCTCCTTACCTGGTAAAAGAAGCTATATCAATGGTACCGGATAATTTTATTGTACACCACTGGGACGGCTCAGGTGTATTGCGCTTAAGGAGAAACGAAGTTTACCCTGGAACCGGCCCCAGTATGCCCAACTACATTGACCCCTACACCGAAGAAAGAAGGCCTTTTTTAAGGAAAGACTCGGCCAACGTGGCCCGGGTATGTGATGCCCTGGAAAACATTAAATTTGTGGAAGGGCTGGGTTCAATTAGCGATACCACCCGGGAATTGGCCGACCTCTACGAGTTTGTAGAGCTTATAACCAACACCGCCAAGCCTATTGCAGCCTGGTCGTTTGACCGGAAGAGCTGCGAGAGCATCTACGAGGTAGCGGTAGCTATAGCGGGCGGGGAAGAAGAGTTCCAGAAAAAGCCCAATTTCATGTTCTACATGGAGCCCATTCCCCCGCTGGTAAGCAACCACGAAAGTGTAGACAAGGCGCTGTTCTGTGCGGAAAAACATATCCCCGCCATTTATACGCCGTGCTGTATGGGAGGAGCCACAGAACCTGCTACTTTTGCTGGTCTTTTAACCAACGCTTCTGCGGAATGCCTGACTGGTCTTATAATCGGTCAGTTGAAGCGTAAAGGTGCCCCCTTTATAATGGGTGGGGTTATGACGGTAATGGATATGCTGACTTCCACTTATATTTACGGTGGCCCGGAGTTGAGCACCATGTGCGCCGGCATGACCGATATCGGCAAATACCTGAACATTCCAGTGTTTTCCACCGGTGGCTGTACTGATGCCAAGGTGACCGAGCCGCAGTCTGCCCTGGAAAACGCAATATCCAATTATACTGCAGTATTAAGTGGCGGAAATATAATCCACGATACAGGTTACTCGGAATCGGGTTTGACCGGCAACCTGTTTAACGTGGTTATGAACAACGAAATCCTGGGCATGGCTTTCCGTATAGTCCAGGGTATGGAAGTCAACCAGGAAAACATGGCTATTGATATTATTGAAGAAGTTGGCCCGCAGGGGCACTACCTTCTCAACGAGCACACCAACCGTAATTTTCGAAAAGAATTTTGGGAACCCGAACTTCTTAACCGGGTGCCCTATGAAGCGTGGAAAAGCGCCGGGGCCAAGACGCTGGGAGATAAAGTTAAAGAAAAAACCAGGCACCTGATTGAGAACCACCAGGGACCCGAGGTTCCGGACGGGGTATGGGACAAGATAGAAAAAATACTTCAGGAAGCCGAAGATAGAGTGGCCAGGGAAAGATCGGCCGAGTAAACCTGCGGGTGCATGAGCAAACATGCATATTACAGGAGTTCCGCTAAATTTATTAAATTAAAGAAGGAGGAAGAAAACGATATGACACTTCAAAAAATAGCTGATGCTATGGTTGAAGGAGATGTGGAAACAGGTAAGGAAATGGCGCAAAAAGCCCTGGATGAGGGTCACAGCCCCAACCAGGTCCTGGATGATGGAGTCCTGGCCGGGATGGAAGTGGTAGGAGAAAGGTTCAAGAATTACGAAATGTATATCCCGGAAGTTCTTAGCTCGGCCAAGGTAATGCACGAAGTAATGGAAATATTAAGGCCCAAGCTGGTATCCGGGGAGCAGGCTTCAAACAAAGGCACGGTAGTGCTGGGAACTGTAGAAGGAGACATGCATGATATAGGTAAAAACCTGGTTGGTTTGATGCTGGAAGGAGCCGGCTTCAAGGTTATAGACATCGGCATAGACCAGCCGGCCAAGAACTTTATAGAAGCTGTAAAGAAAGAAAATCCGGAAGTAGTAGGCATGTCGGCGCTGCTGACTACTACTGCTCCCAAGATCAAGGAAGTTTTAGATGCTTTAGAAGCAGAAGGCCTGAGAGATAAAGTCAAGACTATGGCCGGGGGTGCGGTTATTGATCAGGCGTTTGTAGATGAAAATGGTGTGGATGCTTACGGCCCCAGTGCCACGGCAGCCATGGAAATAACTCAACAACTGGTAGACGAGGTCAGGAAAAATGCAAGTTAATCAGGCACACTACAGCACCCCCCAGTTTTCGGTACTTTCGGATGACCAATGCGAAATGATTTTCAGGGGCGCCCTGGAAGTCATGGAAAGGGTAGGCGGCAGATTTTTTAACGAAGAAGCGCTGGAGCTGTTCCGCAACAGCGACGCCCTGGTAACTGACGACACCCTGGTGAAAATTCCCGCCTCCATGACCTTGCGTGCCCTGAAGGACTCTCCTTCCAAGATAACCCTTTGCTCACGTGACGGCAAGCGTGACGTTCACCTGGGCCGCAACGAAGTGTATTTCGGCACGGGTTCCGACTGCCCGTTTATCTATGATCGTGAAACAGGGGAAAGAAGGCGCTACACGTGTAATGATGTCTATGACGCGGCACGCGTTGCGGACTACCTTCCCAATATTGATTTCTTTATGTCGCTGGGCCTTGCTTCTGATGTGCAGCACGATGAAACTTATGATCGGCATCAGTATTTTTCCATGGTAAGTGGTACCAGCAAGCCGCTGGTAGTTACGGCGGTAGACGGAGAAGGTTTGAGGGATCTTTACGAAATGGAGCAGCTTATTGTTGGCGGAGAAGACGAGTTTCGTTTAAATCCCAGGTTTGCCGTTTATATCGAACCCAGTTCTCCCCTGGCACACGGGGAAGAAGTGCTGGAGAAACTGCTCTATTGCGCGGAAAAACAAATACCCGCCATTTATACCCCCTGTCCCAGTGCCGGGGCTACTGCACCGGCTACTCTCCCGGGGCTGCTGGTTCAGAGCCTGGCGGAAAGCCTGCAGGGGCTGGTACTTGCTCATCTCAAGAAGCCGGGAATGCCTTTCATCATGGGCGGGGTAATTACCATAATGGACATGAAGACTTCCAACTACTGTTACGGGGCTCCGGAATTGAGCCTGTCTTGCGCCGCCCTCACTGACGTGTCCAAGTACCTCAACATCCCCATGTTTTCCACGGCGGGATGCACGGATTCCAGGGCAGTAGATGAACAGGCCGCTTTGGAAGCCCAAATTTCTATAGAAACTGCCTTTTTATCCGGGGCCAGCCTGGTTCATGACGTGGGTTACCTGGACAGCGGCTTGAACGGTTCGCTGGAAATGCTGGTATTGTGCGATGAGATAATCGGTATGGTTAAACACCTGGGTAAAGGTATAACAGTAAACGAAGATAGCCTGGCAGCCGATGTAACCGACCAGGTTAAACCCGGCGGCAACTTTTTAACCCATTCCCATACCCACAAGCACTATAAACAAGAATTCTATTTTCCCAAGCTGCTGGACCGGCACAACGTTGAAACCTGGAGGGCACAAGGCAGAAGCACTATACTCGACCACGTTAACAAAAGCCTGAATAATATATTAGAAACGCACCAGCCTGAACCTTTACCGGAAGGCGTAGAAGAAAAGATGAAGCAAATAATAAAGAAAGCCGATGAAAAAGCGGCAGAAGGAAAAAAGGGATAACCTGAAGGCTATAAGTAGAAACTTGTAAACAGAAACGAGAATCAGTAAATCCGGGGGGCAGACTGACAGTCTGCCCCTGTGGTTAGAAAGAATAAAACCAATGTATATCAATTTTATATAAGAAAACCTGGTATACAGGTGTAGCTTAAACTTGAGGGAGGTTTGTATAATGGAGGGTGTTGCACAGGAAGGCTTTTTCACCAGGAACCTGGCCAATACCGACCAGGAAATTTACCAGGCTATTAAAGATGAAGGCAGCAGGCAGAATGAAAAAATAGAAATGATTGCTTCCGAAAATATGGTAAGCCGCGCCGTGCTGGAAGCACAGGGAGCGGAATTAACCAACAAGTATGCGGAAGGCTACCCCGGGGCACGTTACTACGGGGGATGCGCTCACGTGGATGTTATTGAAAGTAAGGCCATAGAGCGGGCTTGCGAACTGTTTGGCGCCGAGCACGCCAACGTTCAGCCTCACGCTGGAACCCCGGCCAACCTGGCCGTGTATTATTCCATGCTGAAGCCCGGGGATGCTATCATGGGCATGGAGCTGGCCCACGGCGGGCACCTTTCGCACGGAAGCCCGGTAAACTTGTCCGGTAAATACTTTAAAGTCAGCACTTACGGGGTATCTCCGAAAACCAACCGGATTGACATGGACGAAGTCCGGCAGACCGCGTTGCGAGAAAAACCACGCATGATAATCGCCGGCATCAGCGCGTATCCCCGCATTGTAGATTTTTCTGCTTTTGGAGAAATTGCCAAAGAATGCAACGCCTACTTGCTGGCGGATATAGCCCATATAGCGGGGCTGGTAGTGGCAGGGCTCCATCCTTCACCGGTGCCTCACTCGGATTTTGTTACTTCTACTACCCATAAAACTTTACGCGGCCCGCGCGGCGGACTTATCTTGTGCAAAAACGAGTACGCTTCTTCTATAGATAAAGCAATATTCCCCGGCCTCCAGGGAGGGCCGCTGATGCACGCCATAGCAGCCAAAGCGGTAGCTTTTAAAGAAGCCATGACCCCTGCCTTTGTAGATTACCAGAAGCGGATTAAAGAAAACGCCTCTACCCTGGCGGAAGAACTCCAGAGCTACGGTTTTGACCTGGTAACCGGGGGCACGGACAACCACATGGTCCTGGTAGATTTGCGTAACAAAGAAATCACCGGCAAAGAAGCGGAAGAAACCCTGGAGCATGTAGGTATAACCTGCAACAAGAACGCGGTTCCCTATGATCCCAACCCGCCCAGGGTTACCAGCGGTATAAGGTTGGGTACATCGGTAGTAACCACCAGGGAAATGGGAAAAGAAGAAATACGCCGTATTGCTTATATAATTAAAGAAGCGCTGGAAAACCGCAGGGATGATGACAAACTGGAGAAACTGCAGAAAAAAGTGGAGGACCTTTGCAGGGCTTTCCCCGCGGTATACCGCTAAAAGAACCGTAACGCTGTTGCCCACGCAGGCGAAAATGTTTTGCAGATGCAATTCCGGCGGGGTTACTCCCGGTTATATCTTAAACAAGGAGATGGTTTGAATTGTCCCGTGAAGAAAGGGAAGAAAAAGTATACCGTTTTTTAGAGGAATATAACCTTTCTTATAGCAGGCATGAGCACCCGCCCGTGTATACAGTGGAAGAAGCGGAAAAGTACTGGAAAGATATAGAAGGCGCCCATACCAAGAATCTTTTTTTGCGCAACAACAAGGGAAATCGCCATTTCCTGGTAGTCCTGGAGCATAACCGGAGTGCGAATTTGGGTGAAATATCGGAGAAGCTGGGAGCGGGCAAACTTAGTTTTGCTTCTGACAGGAGGCTGGACAAATACCTGGGGCTGGATACCGGTGCGGTATCTATTTTTGGGCTGGTTAACGATACGGAGAAAAACGTGGAAGTCGTTATGGATAAGCAGCTGTTAGAGTGCCAAACGGTTAATTTCCACCCCAATGTAAACACGGCTACGGTAAGTATTCCGGTCAAGGACCTGGAACGCTTTTTGGAAGCCTGCGGAAATAAAGTATATTATATTTAGCCTCACATGAAGCCAGATGAACTAACGGAGATTGTTCATCATGCAAATCTTTTGTTGTAGTGATCAGGAACGGAGGAGGAGAAAAGCTATGGAAAAGCGTGTAACCTGCTTTTTGCTGGTTTTATTAATTTGTTCACTTACTGCGGCAATTGGCTGTGGGGGAGATGACTCGGAGGAGACCGTGGAATTCAGAGATTCCAGGCTGGAAGAAGCAATTCGGGAAGAAACCGGCATAAAAGAGGAGGAGATTACCAGGGGGGACCTGGAAGATATTTTAGGCCTGGAGGTGCATGGGACCGTTCGCGACCTGGAAGGGTTGCAGTACGCAGGCAGTATGGAAAACCTGGCCTTGCACGACCTCCATGTTGCCAACCTGGAACCCCTGGCTGACCTGGTTGAGCTGGAAGAACTGGTAATTATCCTGGAGGAAGAAGGAGTAGATCTTACCCCCCTCTCAGAACTTTCGGACCTGCACAGCCTGCTCATAGTTGCTCCGGGCACCCGGGATTTTAGCGCACTGGATTCCCTGGTGGAACTGGAGAAACTACAACTGATGAGCACCCGCCTGGAAGATATCTCTTTTGTAAACCGGCTGGATAACCTCCGCGACCTGTATATAATCAGTGAACCGTTGACAGACATTACCCCAGTTTCCGGCCTTCCCGAACTGGAAAGCCTGAGGGTAAAGACTTCCGACCTGGGAGATATTACAGCGGTGGAAGAGTTGAATCGCCTTAAGCGGTTGGAACTTTACGGCAGTGAACTGGAAGATATAAGTGCAGTTTCCCACCTGAAAAACCTGGAGCACCTGACCCTGGGCGGCAAAACCCTGTATCATACCGACTACCCTGGCAACAACCGGGTAAGGGATATTTCCGTGCTGGAAAACCTGGAGGCGTTGCAAGAGCTGCACCTGTACAGCGAGCAGGTTGATGATATCTCTGCCCTGGAAGGGATGCAGGAGCTGAGGCGGTTGCACCTGGAAACCCCGCTGGACCGTGAAGAAATATCTCTTTTGGAAGAGCTTCCTTCGCTGCAGGAGGCGGCAATAGCCGTGGATACTGGAGTAACCACCTCGGATATTGCAGGGCTGGAAGACCGGGGTATTGAAACGGATATAAGAATGGGGGAAAAGTAAAGCTGATGCCAAGTCCAGGTTTAGCCGCTGCGTCTACTTCGATAAAGTAATTCTCGACGAAATACATTCAGAAAAAGTTACCGCCATTTCCCTTAAAAACATTTTGATAATTTCTGGATCGGGTTGCTTTTATTTCTCGCATTTTATTCCCAGTTCCTTGCATAACTTAGAAAGCTCTTTACATGAAGAACACATTACAATATCCATACTTAATTTATCAACTAAACCTTGTATATTATTTCCTTTTACGTAGACTTTTTTAGCTTTTTTAAATAAATTTTTTATCTTTTCTAGTCCTCCATTGCCATCCAGTTTTGTATTTTCAGGCAATTTGAGGTGATTAAGTAAGCCTTGCTCATCTCTTATTATCCAATCTTCAATAGATTTTTTGGCTTTTATTTCAAATATTTTTTTTGCTCCTTCTTTTTTCAAGGTTTTTTTTACGTCTTGCCAATTAATTGGTGGTAATTTACTAAAATCTTCAACATCGGTATCATAACATAAAAAAACTGTAAATGATGTTTCAGGATTATTTTTCAAAATATCTGTAAAAACTCTAATAACTTTATTTTTGAAATTGCCAATACCTTTCATGTTTTTTATCTCTAATTTACTTACGTTAAATCTGCCACTTTTATTAGAACGTACATGTTGCAAGAATTTTCTATAAACTTCTTCTTCAGTGTCTCCTTCAACAAATATAACTATACCCTTATTCATTGTTACTGTTCTCCAGGTAAGATTTAAGTATGTCTAATTCTTCATCTGAACCACTTAATAATTCAAAAATGTAATCTCCAATAGATACTCCATAACTACTCGCATGTTTTAGCATTGATTTTTTATTCGATTCTCTTACTCTTAAAAATTTTGCTATCCCACTATCATCTGGCAAACCAATATAAACACTGTTTGGATCTATATATTGAATAATATAAGGAGAGTGGCTTGTGATAATTATTTTACATTCTACAGCAAACTGTGAAATAACTCTTAAATACTTTTGCAATAAACCTGGATGTACAGAGTTTTCAGGCTCCTCAATTGCAATTATTGAATAACCACTTCTATCTGAAAGCAAAATATTAGTTAATATTAAAAACACTCTTTTTGCACCATCAGATAAATTATCAAAATTTATTGGTTGATTAATATTGACATCGATAACTTGTAAAAAATAACTTTGATCATCTATTTTTAAAGGTACATCTTCAGGTAGTGACATATCGTGTTTAATACTGCTTTCTATTTTTTCAACACTAATATGGGTTATTGTGGGAAACAATAACTTAAATGAATCCATAAGCAATTCATACTTACCGGGATCATCTTTTTTAAGATAATAAATAATTCTTGGTATTGCAGCACTTCCAATTTGTAATGTTTCCATATCCTCGCGAATAAATGGGTGTTCAAATAATTCACTTGCATCCAAGTTTTTTTCAATATACATGTTTAAATTATTTATCATATTTACTATATCTATATATTTCAGTGAATCGTAGGCATTTAATTTATTAATTACCAATTCATTTTCTGTAATATTAATTTTATTGTTACATCTTCCACTTTCAGACGTTCTATAATAAGCTTTATCTTCATTGCGATTTATATAATATTTAAATTTACTGTTCTTTTTATCACTCTTAATTTTAAACCATTCACCTACTATTCTTGCACCAGTTTTATCATCTCTTAACCATCTAAATTGATATCCATAAACAACTTTATAAGTGGTCTGCTTCACTGTAGTTGTCATTTCAAATTCAATACTGTAATCATCTTTGTCCATTGCTTTATTTAAAGGTACTCCTTTACTCCATCCCATCATAACCTTTTTTTCTTTTTCTTTATTTCTTATAAAATCCATACCAAAATTTATTGCAATTAATAGATTAGATTTACCAAAACTATTTTGTGAAACAAGAGCAACCATATTGTCCAGTACCAGCTTTGTGTTTTTAATATTCCTGAATCCTTTAACAGTAATACCATCAATTA
Source organism: Syntrophomonadaceae bacterium (assembly GCA_003554525.1). GTDB lineage: Bacteria > Bacillota > Dethiobacteria > DTU022 > PWGO01 > PWGO01. The sequence goes on from PWGO01000189.1 coordinate 10,767, forward strand.
TCATTTTTTCTACCCTTTCCTTCTGAAATAGTTGAGTTAAGCAATAGTTAAACATATCTTACCACCTTCTTTCCTGTTATGCAATAATTATTTGCGTTTTTTTAATAATTATACCCACACAAGCCATAGATTATTCATGTATCGTAATATATTGTAACTTAATCATAAATGACATGGGTAAGGCATGGTTGATATTAAATAAAACGCAAAACGCATATCCCGAATAAAAAGCTTGAATGATAAAAGCGAATTATGGTATTATAGACAGGATAAAATCATGTAACTTGAAAATAAAAATTAAAACATTCAAATAGCAGTATTTCCAGGTGCTTTATGAGCTTAAAAGGGAAGCCGGTGCAAGTCCGGCGCGGTCCCGCCACTGTAAGTGGGAGCCCCCTTTACCATGCCACTGGTTCCATGTGGCCGGGAAGGCAAAGGGGAGCAAGGAACACGAGCCAGGAGACCTGCCTGGGAGTTACGCATACCCCTTCGGGTGAAAGGGTAAGGCGCGGGGTAACTGTGGAAAAAATGTTATTACAATACCGGGCTCCGGCTTTCACTTCTGAAGGCCGGAGTTTTATAGTTGGTAAGGTATTTTTATTATTCATAATTATGGAAGGGGAGTTTTAAATGTTTTGGTCAAGAAAGAGTAATTTTTATCCGGCAAAAGCGGTAATAACCGTTATCTTCCTGGTGCTGGTTTTGTTGGCGGGATGCGGCGGGGAAGAAGAGGAAAAGTTTGAAAAGGAGGATTCCGGAGATACCGCGGATACCGATACTGTAACCGTGGTGGACCATAAAGACAGGGAGGTGGAAGTTTCCCTGGAGCCAGAAAAGATAGTTTCCCTTTCTCCCAGCAATACGGAAACCGTTTATGCCCTGGGACTGGAAGATAACCTGGTGGGAGTTACGGATTACTGCAACTACCCTCCGGAGGTGGAGGAAAAACCGGTAGTGGGGGGGTATGTCGATCCCAACCGGGAAAAGATTATGGAATTAAACCCCGATCTGGTGCTGGCGGACTCCATGCACGAGCAGGAAGTGCATGACCTCCAGGACCTGGGAATGGAAGTAGTGGTGCTGGCCCCCGAAAATTTTGAAGAGATATTTGAAGCCATGGATATAGTAGGAGAGATAACTAACCGCCGACAGGATTACCGGGAGCTAAAAGAGGAACTGGAGGCCAGGTTGGAGGCCGTGTCCGAAAAGGTTAAAGATACAGCAGAATCAGAACGGGTGAGGGTTTACTACGAAGTCGACCCCGAGCACCTGATTGGCGCGGGAAAGGGATCCATAGTGCATGAAATAGTTACTGCCGCCGGCGGCAGTAACATATTTGGCGATATAGACAACCGTTATCCGCAGTTAAGCGCGGAAGAGGTGCTGGAGAGGCAGCCCGAGGTGGTATTGTTCCCCGACGACCACGGCACGGCGGATATACCGGAGCAGATGGATAACAGGCCGGGCTGGTCGAATATTCCTGCCGTGCAGGAAGACAGGATACACGCTGTTTCCGGGGATATGTTTTCCCGCGCCGGCCCCCGGGTAGTGGAAGCGGTAGAAATAGCTGCAGAGCTGTTTTACCCCGAACAATATGAGAGGTGAGAGGTGGGAAGTTAGGGGTGAGAAAAAGCCCCCCTTTCAAGAGGCAAGAGGCAAGAGGCAAGAGGCAAGATAAAAGACCCCCCCCACCTTTAATTCCTCCCCCACCAGGGGGGAG
>PWGO01000054.1 GCA_003554525.1 Syntrophomonadaceae bacterium
CCCATTCGTCCTGAATTAGGAATATGGGCCAGTTCTTCTTTGTTTTCTACTTCTATTAACGCTACAAACCTGTTTAGCCGCTTTACCAGCCGGGTAGTTTTGAATTCTCCTTTAGACATTTCTATTAATCTCCTTTGTTTCCGGAAGCCACGGGGACGTTTGGGGAATCCGTGACTCCCTTCGGTTAATCTGCCCATTTAAATACCACGGGTAGTTCTGGGATACCATTTTTTGCTGCATATTCACTGAACTGGACATATATCTCATCCAAAACTTCTTTACTTGCTTCCCATTCACGGCAAAATTTGAAATACAGGTATCCTTTATTGCTAGTGCCTGTTCCATGCACAGGGCCTTCTGGCGCAAATAAACCTTCCAGTTTCTCATCCCAAACTTTCTTTTTACCAAAAACACTGATCAATTTCGCTTCGCTTAGAAGCAGGAGAATTCTTGGTGTTTTCTTTAAACTCACTGTTTTTTTAAAATTGTGCAATTCCATTATAATATCCTAGCTTTTTTCCCCTAATGTTTTTAACATACAGTCCACTACTGCTTTTTTACGCTATATCTTTCGGCAAGCTTATGTTTATACATGTAGTCCTCGGCTTCTTTTAGAACTTCAAAGAGATCTTTTTGTGCAGTGTCCTTGGTGGCAACGCCTGCAGCCAGGGAAATAGGCACATTTTCCACATGGTAACCATTGCAACTTTCCCTTATTCTATTGCATATAGTCCAGGCTTCTTCCCCTGTGGTCCGGGGCAAGAAAACGACAAATTCATCTCCACCCCAGCGGGTCCTGCATAGTGGCCAAAGGTATCGTTAACCAGCTTGAGATTGTTTGCGTCAACCATGATGAGGCTGATGGGAAGCTGCCTTGGTGTATCCAGTCTATTCATTTCCTCCTCCAGGTAATACCGGTTGTACAGGTCTGTGAGGCCATCGTGGAAGCTTATGTAACGGGTCCTCTCCTCTGCCAGTTTACGCTGGATATTCGCATATAATTGTGCAACCATGGAGGCAACTGTGCTGGCAAAAACCTCTTCATCGGAGTGCCACCTTCTCTTTTCCCCGATGTGCTCCAGGCATAATACTCCTACCAGCTTGCCCTCCAACATGATTCCTGCATCCAGAATTGACGTAATTCCCAGGGGAACCAGGTAGTTCTCCGTTAGCCTGAGAAAAAGGTGATGGTAGTCGGGATGCACAATATCTCTTCCCGTCAGGCCCACAAACTCCTCCCGGGTATATCCGTAAGTACTCCAGGCCGCCGGATTGGCCTCCACTATTACTCCCTCCCACTCTTTCCGACTTGGAAACATTCTTTTTAATATTTGACCAGGATATCATGGCAAATCTCCTCATTGGCTGCAGCAATTATAAACAACACTTATCCTTACGGTTATAATGCTTCGCTATTAACCATAATAATCCTTTAAAAAATATACTAGTGGTTATCTTTTTCACATCCTGCACTGGCAGACAAACGGATTCTGGCTCTATTACCGTAGCTTGGAAAAGCCGGAGTCGTTTATCTGGATATTTTCCGGAACCTTTAGATATAAAGCCTGCTCACCAAAAACCGAAATGTCCCCTGTGCTGTGTATCCGCTGGCCTTCCTCAACGGTAGTAACGGTAGTCCTTTCAGCAGGTTGGGCCTGTTCCTGCACCTCTGACTCCTCTGGAGAAAACTGCCTCAAAACAAACTCCCGCTGGAAGCTGGCCACTTCAAATTCTTGCCTCTCAGGGGCTTCAACAATCAACCTGTTCCCTTCAAGAAGAACCTGGGGAGGCACCAGTTCAGGAGTTACCTCTACCTCCCTGATTATGGTTTTAGTAACGTAGTAGCGGGCCTGGACCCTGCCGGGTTCCCCATCCCTGTTAATTATGACAGTAGTGGGGGAAGTGTCCCTATCTCCACTTCTAATTAGCAGCCACTCCTCTTTTTCCTCCAGTTCAAAGTCCCAGCTTCTCAGCCTGTATACCCCTTCCAACTGAGCCAGCCGTCCCTCTTCAAGAGCACTGTAAAAGTCCGTTTCTGCCCGGGAAGCTATTTCCAGCTCCTCTTCCCCAACCCTATCCCGGGCCATAATTTCTTCCTGGGGTAAAACATTTAATAGAAGGAAAGAAATAATCAAAACTGCCAGGTATGCTCCCAGCAACCAGCTTAACCGGATCCTTGTTTGAATATACTGCCCCGCATGCTTTATGAACAAGATAAAAAGACCGATGACCACCAGAATTATAAGTATGTTTATTATCTGAAAACCAATCATTTTCTCACCTCCAGCCGGTTCGACAGCAACAAGGAAGAACCAAAAAGGATTGCCGCCGTAAAGATTACTTTAACCAGGAATAAAGTAAAGGAACTTTCTTCAACAATAAAATTAAAAACATAATCCACAAGATGGGCCTCCTCCATGGCGGAGACTGTAATCAAGGTGCCAAAAAATAAGGCGGGCAGGATAACAACAAAGGCTTTACTCAACTGAACCAGTATCCCACAAAAGTAACCCAGGGCACAGGCAAGGATTAAATACAGGAAGGTTGCCAGAACAGCCCGGGAAAGGTCTCCCAGGGAAACAAAATAATAATCACTGAGTATATTATAGGGTCCCAAGGAATAGTAAAGGATAACCCTCAATAAAACTCCCCCCAGCACTGCCGTAAACCCTCCTGCCAGGGAGGCGGTCACCAAAAACCCCATATTAGAAATATTGCTGCTTAACCGGTTCCCGATA
>PWGO01000047.1 GCA_003554525.1 Syntrophomonadaceae bacterium
CATTTACGGTTAATTCTTGTTCTTCAGGTACTTCCTCTTCCTTAAATACTGCAATAATTTCCTTGTCAGAATCCATGGTTACCGTTATATCGGCATATTTACTATCTACATCGCCCTTCCACTCTTTAAATTCCCAGCCAGTTTCAGGAAAAGCGGATAAAGACGCTTTCCCATCTTCTACATAATTATGTTCTCCAGGTGAGGGTTTAATGCTTCCTTCACCTTCAAACCCTATATCCAACTTTACCAGCGGTTCTTCCTTCTGGTCATCGTATGTGACTTCTACTCCCTCTTCAATTAGTGCTTCAATAATCTCTCGAGGTTCGCTGCCCTCACCTGTATAAATTCTGTTTTCATCAAGGTGAAGTCTTTCCAACTGCTTAAGTTCAGCAAGTGGCCAGATATCACTTATCTCGTTATTTTCAAGGCGAAGTTTCTGAAGGTTATCCATATCTTTAAGCGGACGTACATCACTTACTTCATTATCTTCCAGGCGCAGCCTCTCCAGTTCCCCCATGTTTTCTAAAGGGCTCAAATCACTTATTTCGTTATAATGCAGGTGTAGTAATTCCAGGTTCTCCATTTCAGAAAGAGCTTCTACATTGTCTATATTATTTCGATAAAGATGAAGTGTCCTTAAGTTTTCCAATCCCGAAAGAGGTTCCACGTCGCTTATATTATTACGATATAAAACAAGCACCTCCAGATTTTTTAAGCCTGATAGAGGGCCCACATCAGATATGTTGTTTCCATAAAGCTGGAGCCCTTTCAAGTTAACTGCGTGTTCCAGCCCTTCTAAATTTTCTATATCTTTATTATTGGCCATAAGTAATGATAAATCTTTCATCTCTTCCTCAGTAATCTCACCCGGGGGTATATCCAGCTCCTCCGCTATGGCATTTCTTAAACCGTCATCGGGGATAAGTTCATCTGAGGCCTCCCCCTGCGGTACAGCCATAAACAAACATAAAAAGATAAATACTACTGCAGCATAAGTCATGCCCGGTTTTAATAAACCAACTCTTTCTTTTAACAACTTTCTCACACTCCTCAATTTAATAGATTAGCTGAAATAAACACAGCTTGATAATTAAAAATTAAATCTCCAAAATCCTCAGGCCATCTTAACCGGTAATGCTTTTAACACATAAATAACCTGGGCCATAGTATGATCCTGGAAATTAAATTTAAAATAATGCTCTTTATTATATTGTAACAGTAAAGCATCACACTTCAGTCACACTTAGCGGGTTTTATAAAAATTTCTTTAAATTTTTTTTAAAAAATTTTTATGAACGGCTCATAATTGACAATATATAGTAATTTGCTATACACCCCGGCAGGATTCAAGGCTTATTATTTAGAATTATTAAATAAATCAAATGCTTGACTGTATTTTGAAAATACTAATTAAAAGGAGAATAATAAACCCATGATTATTTCTTATTCGCAGGGCACCAGTATTTCAGTTCTGCGCCTGGAGAACCACCTCCGGGTCCAGGTAAACAATTTAAGCACTACCCGGGAAGATCTTTTACAGCTGGAAACTTCACTCCCGGGCCTGGAAATTACTTCTTCATACCTGGAGACAGCCTGGAACAGCGACAAAACCAAGGTAAACACCGGGGTAAACACCGAAATTAAAGAAATAACCGGTATGGAAATTGGTTTCCAGGCTTTTGAACAGGTAAAGGAAACGCAGCTCCCTGTTCCTTCAGAACAGTCGAGTTACTACCGGAAAATGATACTGGAAGCTTTAATAGCGGTGATGCAGTCGGAATGTTTTTTTGTCCTCGAGCGCGGTTTTGACAGCCTGGAGCATTATGACCAATTCTGGAATCAGGCTTACAAAGACAACTGTCGCTATTACAGCAACCTGCACCGGGTAAAACAGTCCTTTTCCCACTATATAAGCAACCAGCACAGGAAGCGTTGCCTGTTTAGCCGCCAGAAAAACGCGCACCTGGAAAAAGCCTCAGACAACATCTGGATGGTGACCTCTTCCCTGCGCGATTCTTTTCACGAAATGCACCTGCAGTGCAGGGTTGACCCTGCCCACCTTAACGTGCTGGAAGCCCGTGGAAAAATGAACCGGGGCCTGGACGACGTATGTTTCGAAACCGAAAGCAAGCTTCCTTTCCTTAATGGAACCATGCTTTCCCTGTCAAACCGTAAAGAAATCCGAAGCATAAGCGGCGGCCCCGACGGCTGCGCCCATTTTGCTGACCTGGCCGTAGATGCTGCCTTTATAATATCGGAAGCATCAGAAAAACAGTTCTTTACCTGGAAATAGCGTAAGTGCCTATACCTATGGCAATATTGGTGTTATTATTATCCTTTACTTCTACCTGGCTTACAGCAATGGTTTTCCCCATTTTTACTGCATGAGAGCGGGCCAGCAGGTAACTGCTTTTCTGCATGGTTACCGGGTTTAAATAATTTACCTTTAACTCTACAGTACTGAGAGTTTCTTTTTGCAAGTCCATCTTGCTGAGAAAAATCACTGCACCGGCGGCATCCACCAGAGAAGCTATGGCTCCTCCGTGCATTAATTTCAAACTCTGGTTTAATTCATTACTAAAAGGGAGAATCAACTCAATATAATCTTCTTTTATAACTTCCACCTTCATCCCCAATAAATTCCAATAAGGGGATTCCTCCAGCCGGCGAGCAAGAACTTCTTCTGTAGTCATACCTTTAGTCTCCTTGCACCTGGTTTATTTGTCATACAACAAAAAAGCTACCCCGGCCGGATTATTTTAACCCGGCACAGGCAGCTTTAACTTTTTTTCATGAAATGATTTGTCCGGTATTAATTATCTTCTTCTTCCCTGTTTTCATTGTCCCCGTTTTCATCTTCCTCCTCATAGGTCACCAGTATTTCTAAAAATTCCTCCGAAGGGATAACTCTCCATACCTTGTTTTCTTTTATTGCTTCCCACTCTTCCTTCCTTGCTTCTTCTTCACCTTCCCACTTTACTTTCACTTCCACTTCTCCCCGGCTACCGTCCACAGCCCCGTAACTGGCGATTTCGTAGTCTTCCAGGGAGGCGCTCCAGCTTTCTGCCCATTCTTCGTAATCGCGGTGATCTTTAGTAAAGCCGGTAGAATGATAAAAGTATGCATCCTTCCATCGGTTTCTTTTAACGCCTTCCAGAAATTCCTCCGCGGCATCTTTTACGGAATGCTTTTTATTGTCGAGCCTTTTGGCCTTCCTTTCTTCCTCGCGTTCAGCAAGGAAAGCTTCAGTTTCTTCCCTGGTAAACAGGGCATCATCTAAACTTATACCCGTTCCTTCTCTAACATAGGTGTTGCTGGAACACCAGAGGAGATATTCATCTATACCCAGTTCATAGGCAGCCTTGATTTGCTCCATAACTTCTTCCGACCCATAGTTTATATTACCACGCACCCATGTAGCCGTAAAAGCTTGCAGGTACGGCCGGATTCTTCCTGGATTTTCTATAGGTGCGTTTCTTTTCAGTGCATCCTGAAGTGCGTTGGTAATAGTACCACCCGGTTCGGCATCCGGCACCTGGTAACCGAAATAGCCAGGGCCGTAATGGCTGGGATACACCATGGGACAATGCACATCCACCACTGGGGCTATCTTTTCCCAGTTTTGACCTATATTGTCCGCATCCCCCCAGGAAGTGGCAATAACCCCAAAAGTGTCCGCGGAAACATGTACATTGTATTCTTCCAGGCCGGAACGGGCGTATTCCAAAAATTCTGTAATTACCTTGTCTTTATCCCTTTCTCCGGCATAATCAACTTCACGGTCCACCACTGCCGCGTTATCCGGGAAGCGAACGTAATCAAACTGGATCTCGTTAAAACCTTCAAGTGCAGCCTCCCTGGCTACGGCCAGGTTGTAGTCCCAAATTTCTTTATGGTGAGGATCCACCCAGGCTACTCCCTGACGATCTCTCCATACTCCCCCGTCACGCCTTTGCAGCCCCCATTCAGGGCGTTCATCCACTATTTGATTGTCTTTAAACACCACCACCCTGGCAATGGTATATATTCCTGCATCGTTTAGCCTTTCTACCAGCCTGGACAGGTTATCTATAGAAGCAAGCCTGTCTGTGTTAACTTTGTTTACAAATTCTATGTCGCTGGGGTGGGTTATTATTCCGTCGTCACTTTTAACATCTATTACAATAGAATTTATTTCAGTATTTATAGCCAGTTCTAAAAATTTTGACAAACGCGCCTCGTTTGCAACGCTGTGGCCAGTTAAATACAGTCCCCTTGCTTTAACCGGGGGGTTGTCTTCCTGTTCTACGGGTGGTAAAGGGACAAAGTATTCACCCATTTCCTCTTTAAGTTCTTTTTCCCTCTGCTTCCTTTCTTTTTCTATCAGCTCTCTTTTTTCTTCTTCAGTCATTTCATCGTCAGGTTCTTTATCTTTTTCTTTATCTTTATCCCCGTTATCGTCACCATTAACTACACCGTTAACCGCTTCATCATTATTCGAAAAAAAAGCCCAGGATAACCCCCCTATACATAAAATCCCTATAATTACGACAATAATCAAGCTGGTACGGCTTATTTTTTTCAAGTGACACTTCCTCCCGTTTTTGTTTTTTTACCTCATCTAGCAAGGTTACCTCGTCCTTTTAGCCTGCTTGTCTTATTAATTCAATTATAAAATAACAAATGAAAATGATAAAGATAAAAATGTAGAAATTTATTCGGAAATGTCTGCTGGAGGAGAGGTGAGAAAAAGCCCCCCCCACCTTTAATTCCTCCCCCACCAGGGGGGAGGAAGATGTTTCGCACCAATGTGGGTGCTACCACCAGGGGGGAGGAAGATGTTTCGCACCAATGTGGGTGCTACCGCCAGGGGGGAGGAAGATGTCGTGGCGTCAATGTGGAGGCTACTTAAACACCAGGCGGAGGGGCAACGAGCTTTGTCCTGTGGTGCAGTAAGCAAAAGGGTTGTGTATATACCGGCAGCGCGGTTACCTCAGCTTAAATTTGCTATCCAGTTTCTCCATGGTTTCCACAATACCACCGTATTCCAGTTCGGAATAGGGAAGCATGGCGGAACCGGAAAATCCTTGCTCTCTTAACTCGCAGGCTTTTCGAGATACTTTTTCCCTTACATGATCCCAGTAGGGTTGAGCAAAACAGTCAACCGGCTCGGTTAACCGGCCTTCCTGTATGCAAAAGCCAAGACAGTTAACCAGGGGAGGCCCGTCAAAAAATGAAGCTGCCGAATTTTGGGTGACTGGCATCAGGGGGCCGTTGTGGCTTCCCCTCATAAAGCCTGCCACATAATGTCCGATACTGTAAGGGGAAAGCACCTCCCCGGCAGCGGGAAAGGAACCCTGCACCCTGGCTAACAAGACCGGGTCATCTTTGCCTACGTATTTCCCGGCAATATTATGTAACCTGGTAGTGCTTGCCGCCAGGGCCTGACTTCCATCTGCGCGGGAATGAACCGATTCAACTACAAATCTTTCGTTATCTCGCAACAGCGCCGCCAGGTTGTAAATATCTTCTGGTGCATTTAATTCTATTACCCTGTCTTTTTCGGTGTATGATACATCCATAATGGTAAAAGTAAAACCCTGGTTTATCTTGGGAGAAAGGATAAGCCCTGCATTGTGCATGGGATCTGCAAAACTCAGGTATACAGGGAGGTTATACGCGCCCGGGTCTGTTTTATCCGCAGTAAAAAGCAGGAAGGGCTCATTGGGTCTTTCTTCAAATTCTATTTCTGCCACCGCAGGTCCCATACCTTTTATATTTCCAGAAAAGGAATCGGCCAACAAATCCTGGCCCGCCCCGTACAGGCCCTGCTCCTTAGCTACGCCGGTGCCTTCAATAAATGCATCCCAGGCCAGCTGGTGTATATCTCTATTAGATTTACCGAGTTGATGAGTAAACAGTATAAATATATCATCCCCGGTGTATCCCACGTAAAAATCTTTTATAAGTTTTTTCCCTTCTTTATCCACGTACCCCTTCACTGCATCTACCAGCCGGCTGCTGGGGCAAATATGCCCGGCAATGCTGCCGATATCCGCCTTAATCACACTCAACGTAACCTTCATGATACTTCCTCCTTTTTTAATCTAATAATATTTACTCCATTGATACAGAGAATATGAGAAAAACAGTCTAATAAGATAACACTAAATACTCTATTCTACTACTTTATTTAAACTCCTTCCCTTAATTATGATATACTATTTAACTTTTAAAATAGGTATAATTATGAATTTTCCCAAAAATATTTAATAACTAATAAATGGGTGCAACTACATGTTCTGGGAAATAGTAAATCAAAAAAATGCAGGATTGCTTAAATAATGAGCGTGGAAACTACCGGTTACTTTATATTTATTAAAATTCAATTAACTTTATCATTAAATTATTTGAATAACTTTAGCTTTTTTACTCATTTATCTCCATAATCACCGGTAATATCATGGGGTTCCTCCCTGTTTTTTCCCAAAACAGGCGGTTTACCTGCTCCCTTATCTCCCCTTTTATTATGTTCCAATCCGATAACTTTTTCTGGTTCATTTTCAGGATTAACCTCTGTACCAGCAGCTTGGCTTCTTCCAGCAGACTTTCCGATTCTCTTACGTAAACAAAACCCCGGGTGACGATTTCCGGCCCGGACACCAGCTGCTTATCCATTAAACCTACAACCACCACTACAATGCCGTCCTGGGAAAGAACCCTGCGGTCCCTTAAAACTACGTTTCCTACATCCCCTATACCAAGCCCGTCTACCATTACTTTTCCAGCGGGAATGCTGCCTGTCACCTTACCCGTCTTAGGGGTAAATTCCATAATATTTCCGTTTTCTACTACAAAAACATTTTTCCGGGCCATGCCCAGCTTTTCCGCTATCTTGGCATGCTGCACCAGGTGCCGGTATTCCCCATGTACAGGTATAAGAAAGCGGGGCTTAACCATGTTCAACATCAGTTTTAGCTCTTCCTCGCTGCCGTGCCCTGAAACATGTACCCCGGAAAGAGAATGGTAATAAACTTCTGCCCCCTGCTTGAATAACCTGTCTACAGTTCGGGAAACCAGTTTTTCATTTCCGGGTATGGGAGAAGCGGCTATAACCACAGTATCTCCTGGTATTATTTCCAGCTTGCGGTGTTCAGAATTGGCTATCCTGGTAAGAGCCGACATTGGTTCGCCCTGGCTTCCTGTGGTTATTAGTACTACTTTCTGCGGGGGAAGGCTGTCCAGTTTATTTACATCCATCAAAAATCCCTTGGGAACATGCAGGTAACCCAGTTCCATGGCAATATTGGTAGCATTATATATACTACGTCCGGTAATACCTATCTTGCGGTTGTATTTTACTGAGGCGTCTATTACCTGCTGAATACGGTGCAGGTTGGAGGCAAAAGTGGCTACTATAATCCTGCCCTTAGACTGCCGAAAAATCTCATCTATTGTGCTTCCCACCACTTTTTCGGAAAGGGTGTAACCGGCTCGATCCGCATTAGTGCTATCCGAAAGCATGGCTAAAACTCCCCGCCTGCCCAGTTCACCCAGTATGTGGTAGTCAGTTATCAGTCCGTTTACCGGTGTCTGGTCAAACTTGAAATCACTGGTGTACACAATAATCCCCGCCGGGGTATTAATAACCACCCCTACCGTATCGGGGATACTGTGGTTAGTTCTAAAAAACTCCAGGTGAAAATTGGAGGATACTGACAGTTTGTCGCCGGGCTTTACCTCGTTTAAAGAAAGATTACCGTTGTCCGGGAACTCTTTAAGTTTAGCCTTCAACAAACCCAGGGTTAACCCCGTTCCCCAAACAGGAATATCATCTAACTGCGACATCATATATGGAATGGCACCTATATGGTCTTCGTGGCCGTGGGTTAATATTATCCCTTTAAGTTTATCCTTATTTTCCAGGAGGTAATTTATATCAGGTATTACCACATCAACGCCCAGCATTTCTTCTTCCGGGAATGCCAACCCCGCATCTATAAGCAGCATTTCTTCGTTGCTCTTGATTAAAAACATGTTTTTGCCAATTTCCCCTACCCCGCCCAGCGGAACAATCTGTACACTCTTGTTTTTTTTACGTCTTGCCAATAGTAATCCACCTCTAATAGTTGATTTTTTATTAACCGCTACAGCCCGATTATAGCTTTACACCGGGAATATACTGCGGTAAACAGCAAAATAAATATACCACAGGCCCTTAATGGTAACACTTTTTCTTCTGCAAATCCAGTTTTTTTATGTATAAACGATTCTGTGTACCGTATATGGTACCTTAATAATACCACAGTAATAACCGGCCAAACCTGAAATGGCTGCAAAAAAAGTAATTCGCAAAACTCCTTAAAAAACCGCGAAATTTCTACTTATTACTCTACCAGCTCATACTCTTTTAACAGCCGACGCAGCTCTTCCCTGGTATCAGAAGATAATTCAGTTAGTGGGAGCCTGGGGGACCCCACCCTGTAACCAGCTATCCGTAAAGCTTCTTTTACCGGAACAGGGTTAGCGCTCCAGAACATTGCTTTAAACAAAGGCAACAGCTCATGGTGCCGGGATACAGCTTCTTTAATCTTACCTTCGTGAAACCAGTTTATTAACTCTTTCATTTTTCTTCCCGCCAGGTGGGATGCCACACTTATCACCCCGTAACCGCCCACACTCAACACCGGCATGGTTACCGCATCATCTCCGCTGTAGACGGAAAAACCGGCGGGCGCCTGGCTGCATATAAACGAAGTTTGTTCCAGGTCCTTGGTGGCATCTTTTAAGGCCACAATATTGTCAACCCCGGCCAGGCGTATTACGGTTTCCGGGGCCAGATTTATACCCGTCCGGCCCGGCACGTTATAAAGAATCACCGGTAAAGAGGTAACTTCCGCTATACTTTTGAAATGCAAGTAAAGACCTTCCTGGGTAGGTTTATTGTAATACGGAACTACCAGCATTATACCGTCCGCACCGGCTTTTTCCGCTTCCCGGGTTAATTCCATACTTTCTTTAGTATTATTGCTGCCGGTCCCTGCAATTACTTTGCCGTCTTTTAATTCTTGAGCCACTGCATGCAATAATTCCAGCTTTTCTTCCCTGGTAAGGGTGGGTGCTTCCCCCGTAGTTCCGGATAAAACCACACCATCAGAAGCATTATCTACCATTTCCCGGGCCAATTCTGCCGCATAACCCGGGTTCAGGTTCCCTTCATTATCAAAAGGGGTAATCATGGCAGTTAGCAAAGGACCAAAAGGATTACGCATTCAATACACCTCCTGAAATATAAGCCAAACTTGTCTGGTAATATTTATCTGATATTCTAAGTATTGCTGCATAGTTTAGTCTTCCAATTTTATTAAATTCTATGCCAAAGCGGCATTTCCTTCCCCGTAGTTCAATCAACTCCAGAAGTAATTAAAGGCTGTATCTGTTTTCCCTGCACGGCCGCTTCCACAGCGGGAACAATTAAGTCCATCCTGGATACTATAGAATTTGGCTTGTTCCCGGGGTCATCCTGGTAAAAAGGCACCAGGTAAATATTTTTCGTATTCAGCACCACAGCCATACTCTTTAAATTAATGCCGAGACCGTCATTGGTAGAAACAGCAATAACTACGGGTTTCTGGTTGCGAAGCTGAGATTTAGCAGCCATGAGAACAGCCGTATCCGTTATGCCGTTTGATAATTTGGCCAGGGTATTGCCGGTACAGGGAGCTATTACCATTACATCAATCAATTTACCGGGGCCAAAAGGTTCAACTTCCATAATTGTTTTTAAGGGTTCCCTTTTTGCTTCTTTACTAATTCGTTTTACCCATTCTTCGGCCCCGCCAAAGCGGGTATCGCATTTTTGCACTGACGGGGAAATTACGGGATAAACTTCCGCTTCGTTTTTTATAAACTCCCTGATTACCGGCACAATCTTTGCCAGGGTGCAGTGAGAGCCGGTTATACCCAGCCCTATAATTTTACCCTGTAGTATCATTATGACTGACCTCCTAAATAATCCAGGTTATTTAAAACAAGCCGGGAATAAACCTGTGCCAGGTTCAAGGCAGCGGTCCTGGGAGCTATCTTCCCGGGAAGACCGGGCATCAGCATTGCCTTGAGGCCCATTTCTTTAGCTGCATCATAATCTACCCCTCCCGGAGAGGCCGCTATGTCCAGTATAAGCGACTCCTGGGATACATTTTTTAAAACCTCCCGGTTTAAAACCAACGAAGGAACCGTGTTGAACAAGAAATCAACTTTTTTTACTTCCTCATGTAGTTTATCTGTGTATACTGCTTCCAGGTTGCAGCAGGCGGCCAGGGCATATTTATGTTCATTTCTAACCGCTACTTTTACTTTTGCACCCAGCCCCTGCAACCTGAGAGCTAGAGAAATCCCGCACCTTCCCAAACCCAGGACCAGGCTGTAGCTGTTGTAGATTGATATGCCGGAATTCTGCAGCGTGTAAAAAATAACTCCTTCCGCCGTTAAAATCGAATTTAACAGAACCAGTTCTTCATCGCAGGTAGTTAATACCAGGCGCACGCCGGGGCAAATCGCTTTATTTATTTCCTCGCTAACATTTCCGGCAAGAACCAGCTTTCTTCTACCGTTATTTTTCTGTAAAGCGGGCATTACATTTATCCTGTTTGAATATTCGGATACCTTGGTAACCACATTCCCCTCACTGTCTATGCCCCATATAGGCAGGATAATAATATCATAATCTTTCATTTCCGGCTGAGTAATTCTACAACCGGGAGGAATACTATTATCTTCCAGACCCAGCGTTTTAACTTTGATTCCCTGCCTGTGCCATATATAGAACAGCTCTATTTCTCTCCAGTCTCCTCCACAGATGAGAATAAAACGGTCTTGAAGTTTATTAAGCAAGGCACTTCACCCGACTTTGTTTTTCGTAACTCCCGGGGCGGGATCTAATGACACTTTTCCTGCCGGTACTGTATGCAAAATATTTTACCCGGTTTCATTAGTGAAAACAGCCCTGGTAGTTACGTTTTTTTTTAGTGTATGATAAGCAGGGCAAATAAGTTAAAAAAAGCCCGGAAAATTTCCGGGCTTTTTTATAAAAGCATCTTTACCAGTTAAAAGTTATTGTACCTACTCAGGTGATGAGAATTTACAGGTGAGGGATAAACACCCTCTACCTTTAATTCCTTCCCCTTTAATAGGGAGGAAAAGGCCTGCTAAAACCAATGCCTGGGAATTTACTGCTCCTGGCATCAAGTTATTATCAGCCTGAGTAGTTACAAGTTATTTATTATTTACTGGAGTGCGTTTCCACATCTTCCGCGCCGTTGGCCCTTAAAATGGAGGCTGCCTCGTTTACGTTGTCATCAGTGGATTTTAAAGTTAAAAGCATATTACCCTGCCTGACCTGCTCTTCGTAGTATTCTCCCCTTTCTTCAGGGACCCCGTAATCCACCAGGCCTCCGGCTATACCACCGGTAACTATCCCAGCCAGGGTGGAAGCCAACGGTCCGGCCGCAATAACCGGCCCAATACCAGGTATCAACAGGGCCCCCGCTCCGGCAAGCAGCCCCGCTACTCCCCCGATAACACCACCGGTTACCGTGCCTTCCGAAAGATCCTGTTCTTCTAAAGCAACTACTTCGGATTCCATATTTTCCTGACCTTCATTTTCTTCTTTAGTAATAAGGGAAATTTCCTGGTCAAAACCTTCTTCTTTCAGGTCCCTGACCGCTTGTTCGGCGCCTTCCTGATCCCCAAAAAGACCAATTACCACACTACTCAATCTTATAACCTCCTTTGGGCATTTATACTTCTACGCATATAGTTACCCCAAAGAGGTTTAAATATACGGCACACTTTTATAAAAAAATATATGTAACTACTCAAGCCAGGTAAGGTTAAGTTAAGAGGCATTGTGCTTAGCGGGGACGGTTTGAGCATCACCTTTAGCTGTGCGGAGACAGATGGGGACATTCCTCCGAAGGAGGTGTGTCCCCGCACCTTAACCGGGAAGACGGTGGAACCACCGTCCCCGCAGGCGCAGTCCCCCTGGCGCAGCATTATTAAACCGGCATTAATACTGGATATCTACAATAATTGCATCTTTGCCAATTTTTAATACGTTTGACCAGGGTATAGCAACTTCTTCGGACTGCCCCCATCCCAAAAAGCCTTTGTTGCCCATTAAAAGAAGAGAGTTAATCTCCCCCGTGTTTTGATCTATCAATAAATCCGCTTTACCAACCGGTCCCCAAAAAATACCTTCATTCATATCAATTATTTCTTTACGGGCTATTTCACTTATCCTCACGATTGGATTTCACTCCTTATATTTACTCTTTGCTTTTCTAACAAGAGTGCCAATCAGCGCTTCTTATAACTTACCACCTCTTTAACAGGGCAGCAAATTAGCC
>PWGO01000176.1 GCA_003554525.1 Syntrophomonadaceae bacterium
GCTCTATAGATTCCGGTTCCTCGGCTATTGCCGGCAATACCGGGATGATTAACGAGGTGAGCAACACCCTGGAAAACGTTCTTTCGCGTGCCGGGAATATAGCCAACAACACCCAGGAAATAGCCGGCAACATAAAAGAGCTTACCAGTGCCGGGGAAAATCTGGCGGCTACTACGCAGGAGCAGACCGCTGCAACAGAAGAGCTTTCCGGCCTGGCTCAAAACCTCCTGGAAAATGCAGGCAGGCTGGAACAGGAGCTGTACCGTGAATAAGGTTGTTTTGTTTTAACTACTCAGGTTTATGGTAACTTGACACCAGGGGTAACTTCCCAACGTGAGTAGTTACTTTCTGTTTAAGGCAAGCGCATAATAAAGATATGTAGTAAAATAATATGTAACTACGCAGGCTCATGGCAACTTAGAACAGGAGCAATAACTACCCGCAGTAAATATTCGAGTAGTTGCAAATAATAGTTGCAAATAATAAATTAAGGGTGGTAACTGCTCCAGGTATTATTCTGGGGGGTATTTAAATGAAGGGTGAAAATAACTTTAAAGAGTTGCGCCAAAGGATGATAGAAAAACAGCTTAAATCGCGGGGTATTAAAGACAAGAGAGTTTTGGAGGCATTTCTAAAAGTTCCGCGCCATGAATTTGTAAACAAAGTTGATCAGCACCTGGCTTATGGGGATCACCCCCTGTCTATTGGGGAAGGTCAGACCATATCCCAGCCGTTTATAGTGGCCCTTATGACAGAAACACTGGAACTTGGCGGGGAAGAAAAAGTTTTGGAAATAGGAACCGGCTCCGGGTACCAGACGGCAATTCTTGCCGAGCTGGCCCGAGAAGTTTATACTGTAGAAAGAGTGGTTTCCCTGGGTGAAAGTGCACGCCGGGTGCTGTCTCAACTGGGTTACGACAATATTTATTTTAAAATCGGCGACGGCAACGTTGGATGGCCGGAAAAAACACCTTTTAACGGTATAATAGTTACGGCGGCTGCACCCAGGACTCCTGATGCCTTGTTGGAACAGCTTGCCCCGGGAGGGCGTATGGTAGTACCTGTTGGCAGCGGATTTGAACAGGATCTTATGCTTTTTATTAAAAGGGAAGACAGGGTGGAGAAACAGAGCCTGGGCGGATGCCGTTTTGTGCCCTTAATTGAAGGATAGTGCCCCGGAGCAGGTTTCCCAGGGGGTTTTATAATCGATCTATAAGTATTTGCCCGGGAATTTATATTGACAAAGAAGAAAGAATACATTATACTTATATTGGTTATAAAAATGTAATAATTACAACCATGCTCCGGAAACTAAATTAATACTACAGGGAAAGAAGGGGCTGAATGGAAGAAGAAAAAGAGTTGCTGGAAAACACGAATATTAAACCCTCTATAGCCAGGGTTAAAGTACTGGAGTATTTAAGAAATAATAAAACACATCCCACGGTGGAGGAAATATACACCAGCCTGGCAGAGGAAATCCCCACCCTCTCCAAAACTACTGTTTACAATACCCTGGAGCTGTTTGAAAATAACGGGCTGGCCAGGATTGTAAACGTGGGCGAAAACGAGAGCCGTTACGACGCGGATATTTCCAACCATGGCCATTTTAAGTGTGACGGGTGTGGCAGGGTTTACGATTTCCGGGTGAACATGGAGGCTCTGGAGACCAGGGGTCTGGAAGGGTATAAAATTTGGGAAAAGCACCTTTATTACCGGGGAATTTGCTCCCGCTGCCGTGACTAGTCGCCAGAAAGGACCGAAAATAGTGGTGGTGTTTACCGGCTTATTTGTTGCCGGAGCCTTGAATCACGTAGTTGTTTATAGCTTCTTTAAGCGCTCCTGTGCTTAAATTGGAACAATGCTCTTTGTGTTCGGGCAACCCTCCCAGGGCGCTTAATACATCTTCATCACTTATCATCCAGGCTTCATCCAGGCTCATGCCTTTGACCATTTCTGTCAAGATGCTGCTGGTGGCTATGGCTGCTGGACAGCCCATGATTTCAAATTTTATATCCACTATCCGGTGGTATTTAACTTTGATGTATATTCGCAGGTAGTCCCCGCAGGAAGGGTCTCCCACGGTGCCCGTCCCGTCGGCGTTTTCCAGGTGGCCTACATTTCTCGGGCTGGTAAAATGCTCAAATACTTTTTCTTTATACATAATGATATTCCCCGTTTACAGCTCATAGTAGAGAAATAGTTTGTCCGAAACATAATGAAAATATGTTCAATAATACTATAAAATCAAAACATTAATATGTCAAGTAGAATCAGATTAAATATATTCACTGCAATTTTCCGGCATATTTTTCGAAAGAATCTCAACAAATTTACCATTAAAGGGAGGATATTTTAAGAATTAAAAGAATTAAGTTAAGGTAGGTTTAAATAGTAGGTTTAATAAATAATATACCAGTTAAGATGGCAAAATATGTAAATTTAAAGTAGCAATAAGATAAAATGTTATTATTCACCTTAAAATTAACCATGAAATTAAAGCTGAAATGAATTGAAGGTGAAAAGTTTGAAGTATTTCCGCGGTAAAAATAAATGGGAGTTGTACTGCCGAAAACGGAAGCCGGTTTTTTATGATGCACAAGGGAAGATAAAAAAAGTTATCTCCCTTCAGGGTATTAACCCGGTTGCGGTAACAGTGGTTTTACTGATGTTGGTGGTAGGAGTAAATATTGCTTTTGGGGGCTGTTCTTCAGGTAGCCGCATAACCGTTCCGGATGATTATGACACTATCCAGGAAGCAGTTAATGCTGCTGAAGACGGGGATGTGGTTGAAGTGAAGCCGGGAACTTACCAGGAAAATGTTGATCTACAAGGCAAAAAGATTACCCTGACCGGGAGCGACCCGGGTGATGAGGAAGTGGTTGCCGATACGGTGCTTGAGGGTAAGGGAGACGGTCCTGTGGTTACTTTTCAAGAATGCCAGGGGTCGGAACTGCGTGGAGTTACTGTTACCGGCGGCAGCGGCAAAAAACTGGAAATAGATAAAAAAGGTCGGGTTGCAGGCGGGGGTGTGCTGGTAACGGAAAGCAGTGCAACTGTGTTAAGCAATAACATTATCAAGGATAACAGCACTGCATGGGGTGGCGGAGTAGCTGTTTACGAATCAAGGGAAACCGGGTTAAAAGGTAACACCATAGTGGGCAACAAAGCTAACGTGGGCGGTGGAATAGCCGTATACAATTCTGGTGATGCTGTGTTGGAGGATAATAACCTGGAAGAGAACAATGGCGGTGGTGGCGGAATTGCTGTTTTTGAATCAGAAAGAGTAGAAATAAAAGAAAACGCCCTGAATAAAAATATATCTGACCGTGATGGGGGCGGGGTATATATCTATATATCGGAAGAGGTTGTAGTAGAAGAGAATACTTTCAGTGGAAACAGTGCTGCCTACAACGGAGGCGGAGCTTACGTTTTTGTTTCCGAGAACGTGATCATGGAAGAAAATAGTTTTAGTGACAACAAAGCAGGACAAAACGGTGGTGGAGTATTGGTCAGGGGAACAGAGCAGGTAGAAGTAAAAGAAAATACCTTCAGTGAAAACAGCGCCGAGCGTGAAGGCGGTGGAATCTGGTTGGAGGGAACGGCGGGGGCTGTAGTGAAAACCAATTCTTTTACTGAAAACATTGCAGAAGATAAGAGTAGAATTGGTTATAGAGATTCGGAAGTTGAAAAATAGATTAATAAAGGACGGAGTTGGGGTCAGCGTTATCGGGGAAGCATGGTGTTCCACCTCAGGTAAATGCCGTCGCTTTGGAAGGTTACTGTGCCGTGTTTATCGTTTCAAAATGTATGTATACCCCCATCATCTAAAGCCATCGTAATGTGCGGGTGGGGATGGCCAAAGGGGTTGGCTTCACCTGATTGGATAACTGCGGCGTCAGGCTTTACCGCTTTCAAGGAATTCATCTACCAATTCAAAGTAACCGCACCGCCATGGTGAGGTATTTTAAGAACCCTGCTCTCCAGGTTTGTCTCCCGGTCCAGCAGATCACGGATCGCCTCCTCTTTAATATCCCCGGTTAAAAGAAAATCCTGTTGTAACTACTCAAGCCAAGTAAGGGTAAGTTAAGAGGCGCAGCAGTGGATGCCTGAGTAGTTACCTCCTGTTTACCATAAGTAGCTACGTATTACTACGGAGTTGTTGCGCTTATACTGTATAAGGGCTCTTTCCTGTTGTATTCCATTTTTCTCACCTCCAGCTTTCAACTTTCTTATAAAATATTACATTACACAGGCCAATAATCTTACAGAAAATATGTTATATTATATGCTAAATAATATGGATAAAACCTTACTATAACAGGTTCAAAAAAATAGGTTTTTCAAATCTTAGTTCATCAGAGGTGCAGGAGATGTATAATAAATGCAAGAACTTATACCCCAGAGGAGGGTTTTAATGAAAATAATACTGGCTCCGGATTCGTTTAAAGGAAGCATAACTGCAGGTGAGGCATCTGCAGTTATGGCCAGGGCTTTAAGGAGGAATTTTCCCCGGGCGGAAGTCCTGGAACTGCCCGTTTCGGACGGGGGAGAAGGGCTGGTGGAGGCCCTGGTTACTGCTACAGGAGGGGAGATAGTTAATACCAGGGTGACCGGCCCCCTGGGAAACCAGGTGGATTCCTGTTGGGGCCTGCTGGGTGACCGGGAAACTGCAGTAGTGGAGATGGCTGCGGCTTCCGGGCTTTCCCTGGTTCCGGAAACCAAAAGAAATCCCATGTTTACAACCACCAGTGGAACCGGGGAACTAATTAAAGAAGCACTGGAGGGGGGATGCCGCAAGATAATTGTAGGTATAGGGGGCAGTGCAACCAACGACGGTGGTGTTGGAATGGCCCGCGCCCTGGGAATTAAATTCCTGGGTTCAGACGGAGAAGAGATACAGCCCCATGGGGGAGAATTACTTCACCTGGAGCGCATAGATGATGCCGGGAAAAACCCTTTACTTGAGGATGTAGAGATACAGGTAGCCTGTGACGTATCCAATCCCCTGACCGGCCCTTGTGGTGCTGCAAGGGTGTACGCACCCCAGAAAGGGGCAACGGAGGAAATGCTACCCGTGCTGGAAGAAGGTTTGAAAAGGTATGCCGGTGTAATACGAAAGGACCTGGGAATGGAAGTAGAAAATGTTCCCGGTGCGGGTGCCGCCGGGGGTATGGGTGCCGGGCTCATAGCTTTCCTGGGGGCAGGATTGCAGCCTGGTATAGACATTGTTCTGGATGCTGTATGTTTCAGGGAAAAACTGGAGAACTGTCACCTGGTTATAACCGGGGAAGGGAAACTGGACGGGCAGTCCATTTACGGTAAAGCCCCGGTGGGGGTAGCCCGGGTTGCGGCGCAGTACGGTGTTCCCGTGGCGGCGGTTGCGGGCCAAGTGCCCGGCAATATGGAAGTGGTGGAGAAACTTTACCATGAAGGAATAACCGCCTGTTTTAGCCTGGTTAACGCCCCCATGAACCTGGAAGAAGCACTGGAGCAGGTGAAAGATCTTTTGGAAACGGCGGTGGTCCAGGTAGTGCGCCTGTGGCAGGCGGCGGGGAACAGATAGTACGCAGATACACAGAAGAACTGTCCCCTTGTGTACCCCTTATTCCCATTCGATAGTGCCGGGAGGTTTGGAAGTAGTGTCCAGCAAGACCCTGGTAATTTCAGGTATTTCCTGGTACACGCGGCAGGTAAAACGCTGGAGCAGTTCTACAGGGGGCAGGATCCATTCCGCGGTCATACCGTCTTCCGAGGAAACAGCCCGAATTGCCAGCGCAGGACCGTACGTTCGTTTTCCTTCCCGAACTCCTACTGACTGGATGCCGGTTAACACGGCAAAATACTGCCAGGCCTGTCCGGTAAAAGAAGGGCACCGGGAGGCTTCTTGCTGCAGGATATAGTCGGCCTTTTTTAACAGGTCCAACTTTTCCGCTGTTACTTCGCCGACTATCCGTACGGCCAGTCCCGGTCCGGGAAAGGGTTGTCTGTCTATAATACTGGCGGGGATTCCCAGCTGCCTTCCTACCTGTCTTACTTCGTCTTTGAACAGCTCTTTTAGTGGTTCTATTAACTTAAAACCAAGTTCCGCCGGCAATCCGCCCACGTTGTGGTGGGATTTTATTGTTTCCGCGGAAGGCAGGGAACCGCTTTCAATTACATCGGAGTAGATAGTCCCCTGGGCCAGGTAGTTTACGCCTTTTAGGGACAGGGCTGCATCTTTGAAAACTTCTATGAATTCCCTGCCGATTATACGCCTTTTTTCTTCCGGGTCGGTTATCCCTGTAAGCTTTTTCAGGAAACGTTCCCGTGCATCAATAAATATAAAATCGCCTTTTAGCATTTGGGAAAAAGTGTTGTTTATCTCCCGGGCTTCGTGTTCCCTGATTAAGCCGTGGTCCACGAAGATACAAACCACCCTTTCCTTAAGGGCTTTATCTAGCAGAAAGGCTACTACGGAGGAGTCTACTCCGCCGCTTAAAGCACACAACACTCTTTCTTTATTTCCAATTTCAGCCTGAATTTCCGGGATGGTTTTTTCTATAAAGTTTCCTGGTGTCCACCCGGGGCTGCAGCCGCATATATTGAACAAGAAGTTATTGATTATGGTTGTGCCTGCGGTAGTGTGTACGACTTCGGGATGAAACTGGAGGCCGTAGATTTTTTCCCCGGGGCTCCCCATGGCTGCAATGATGCCGTTACTGGTACGGGCGGTAACCTGGAAGCCCAAAGGGGGAGATAGAACCTGGTCCCGGTGGCTCATCCAGGCATGGAAAATATTTTCCTCTGAAGGGCTAACCCCGGCGATCAGGGGATCTTCTTGAATAATATGCACTTCTGCTTTTCCTAATTCGGATTTATGTCCTTTATTTACCTGGCCCCGCAGGAAGAAAGCCATAAGCTGCATGCCATAGCAAATCCCCAGTACGGGAACCCCCAGTGTAAATATTTTGGGGTCGCAAAGCGGGGCTCCCTCCTCGTAAACGCTTCCCGGCCCCCCGGAAATGATTACTCCCCGGGATTTCCTGGAGGCTATTTCTGCGGCGCTGGTGTGGTAAGGGAGAATCTCACAGTAAACCCTGGCTTCCCTGATGCGCCGGGCAATAAGCATGCTGTACTGGCTTCCGAAGTCAAGGATGATAATACTGTTGTCTGAATTTTCGTTTCTGCAGTTAGTAGACATTTCGGCCCACCTTTCAGGTTCGGGCAGATTTGGTGCAGTTTTCTGCAGTTAAGGGGTATTTGCCTGTAAAACAGGCGTGACAGTATTCCCCGGGTTTTGCAACTGCTCCCAGTAGATCTTTTACCCGTGCAAAATTTACGCTGTCCGCTTTTAATTCCCCGGCCAGGCTACCGCTACTTTTGTGAACGGCCAGCTGGGAAGATACAGGGATGTCAATTCCGTAGTAGCAGGGGTAGCGGAAGGGAGGAGAAGATATAAAAAGGTGTACTTCCCTGGCACCTGCTTTCTTGAGCATAGAGGTGAGGTGGCGTGCCGTGGTGCCGCGTACTAGAGAATCGTCTACCAGCCCGATTGTTTTCCCTTTTACCAGCGAGGTGACCAGGCTGTATTTTAGCCTGGCCAGTATTTCGCGTTGCCCTGATTCGGGTTCAATAAAGGTGCGCTTCCAGTAAGGGTTGTGGTGTATGGCTTTTTCCATGGGGAGGCCGCTTGCTTCTGCAAAGCCGAGTGCGGCAGACATTCCCGATTCCGGTACCGGCACTACCAGGTCCACGCGGGGATGAAGCAGGGAGGCCATCTTTTCCCCAATTTTTTTGCGCACCAGGTGCACGTTTTCCCCGTCAAAAACACTGTCGGGCCGGGCAAAGTATACAAATTCAAAGATGCAAAAAGAGCGGGGGCAGTTAATGGGAAGGGAGTTTTTAGCCTGGCGCTTAACTTTACCCCGGGATAAGATAACCGCTTCACCGGGTGCAACATCTCCCACTATATCTGCCCCTGCCGTATCCAGGGCACAGCTTTCGGAAGCGAAAAAACAAATGTCACCGTTTTTACCCCAAAGCAGGGGACGGAATCCGTACCTGTCCCTGAATCCTATTACTTCTTTGCCATCGGTAACTACGGCAGCGTAGGCTCCGTCTAATTCCCCGAGGACCCTGTGAACAGCTTCTTTCAGACCCAGGTGACAGTGGTTAAACAGGGCAGCCAAAAGCACCTCCGTATCCGAAGTGGTGTGGAAAATGTGCCCTTTATCCATGAGCTGGCTGCGGCGACAATTCCCGTCAAACAGGTTCCCGTTGTGTGCCAGGGCAATCTGGTAGCCCTCCGTGCTGTTTGCAACCAGGGGTTGTACGTTGGAAATATCTCCTCCGCCGGCGGTGGAATATCTTACGTGCCCGATCATGTTGCGGGCTTTTACGTAAGGAAATTTATGGCCCGGAAATACCTGCGACACCAGGCCCTTGCCTTTAAAAGAGGTGAGATTCCCTGCTCCTTCAGGAAAAGCAATGCCAGCGCTTTCCTGACCGCGGTGCTGGAGGGAGCTGAGTCCGGAGATAACTTTTCCCGGGTCCAGGGGGTCTCCACCGAATTTATGTGCGGCAAAAACTCCACAGTGATCTTTGGGGCTGGCTATTTTTTTTACCTCCTCTGACATCCAGGACTGAATTCTAATATTGAATGTAATAATTAAGCCTACAACCTTATTATAACTTTTTTATCAATATCAATCTACAGAAATGTATTTCATAATATGATAAATTTTGATTGACATCCCGTGACTACTTCGGGTATAATTTTTTTAGATATGCAAAAATAATTTTTACAATGCGGAATAAATAATATTAGATGATATTAATACTTTTTTGTGGGGGTAATAAATTTGGCAGAAAAAAGAGAAATGCTTTACGAGGGAAAGGCCAAGAAAGTATTCGTTACTTCAGAGCCGGAACTTATCTGGATCGAGTTCAAGGACGATGCTACCGCGTTTGACGGGGTTAAAAAGGAAAGGATAGACGAAAAGGGAGCCCTTAACAACTCCATTTCCACTCTTTTATTTGAGATGCTGGAAAGAGAAGGCGTTGAAACCCAGATGGTTCGGAAACTAAGCGGCACGGAAATGCTGGCTAAAAAACTGGAGATAATTCCGGTGGAAGTTATTGTTCGCAACTTTGCCACGGGTAGCCTTTCCAAAAGGCTGGGTATTGAAGAAGGAAAAGAGCTTTCTCCCACAGTTCTGGAGTTCTGTTTAAAAGACGACGAATTACATGACCCCATGCTTAACCGCTATCATATATTTGCCATGGATTTTGCTGCTCCGGAAGAACTGGCGGAGATGGAAAAACAGGCACTCCGCATTAACGGGATACTGGCACCTTACTTGCTAGAAAAAGGTATTACCCTGGTGGACTTTAAACTGGAGTTTGGCCGCTACCGGGACAGGATAATACTGGGAGATGAAATTACCCCGGATACCTGCCGTTTTTGGAATACCGGCACCATGTTTACCATCTTTTTAAGGATAAGCTAAATAAACCGGTAAAATAAGTATGGCACGAAGAAAGGTCGCTGGGGGAGATTGACCTGGTGGTGCTGCCGGGCGGTTTTACCTACGGCGATTATCTTCGCCCCGGGGTTATTGCCAATCATTCCCCGGTAATGGAAGCCGTGGAAAGCCACGCGAGGTCGGGGGGGGCTGGTGCTGGGCATCTGTAACGGCTTCCAGGTGCTAACAGAAGCGGGGTTGCTCCCGGGGGCCCTGTACCGCAACCTTCACCTGCAGTTTCGCTGCGTGTTTACCCACGTGCGCATTGAAAACCGAAATACCCCTTACACCTGCGCGGGGAAAAAGGGGGACACCCTTAAAATACCGGTCGCCAACGGCGACGGCAACTATTATGCCGATAAGCATACCCTCCAGGAGATGGAGGAGCAAGGTCAGGTTGTTTTTCGATACACTGACCAACACGGCAGGATCAACCCGGAAGCCAACCCTACGGGTTCAACGGACAATATTGCCGGGGTGTGCAGCAGGGAGGGTAACATCCTGGGTATGATGCCCCACCCGGAAAGAGCCTCTGAACGCCTGCTTGGCAGCGAAGACGGGCTGGTGGTTTTTCGTTCCGTTCTGGAATACTGGAAAAGCAAAAGGGGGTAGCAGGCGGGTGCAAATGGAAGAGAAGATATGGCAGAAGATGGGTCTTACCGAAGGGGAATACCGGGTGATCTGTGAACACCTGGGGCGCTCTCCTAACTACGTGGAGCTGGGCATGTTCGGAGTGATGTGGTCCGAACACTGCAGCTATAAGCACTCCAGTAAACTTTTACGCAAGTTTCCCTCCACCGGGGAAAAGGTACTGCAGGGCCCCGGGGAAAACGCCGGGGTTATTGATATCGGGGACAACCTGGCGGTCTGTTTTAAAATTGAAAGCCACAATCATCTTTCCGCTATAGAACCATACCAGGGCGCTGCTACCGGTGTAGGCGGTATTATCCGGGATATACTGGCCATGGGGGCCCGCCCGGTAGCCTTGCTAAATTCGCTGCGCTTCGGCGAGCTTAATGACCCGGGCCTGTAGTGAATTGAGTCTGCCTGTGGTAGGAGGCAACGTAAGTTTCTATAATGAAAGCGAAGGATCTGCTATCTATCCCACGCCTGTAGTGGGTGCAGTGGGCCTCCTGGATAATGTAGAACACCACGCTACTGCGTCATTTAAAAAGCCCGGTGATACAATAATGCTGTTGGGAGAACCGGAGCTGTCCCTGGGGGGAAGTTCCTATCTGCAGGTTGTCCACGGGCGGGTAGAAGGGCAGCCAGCCCGGCTGGATTTGCAGCGGGAAATTAAGGTGCAGAAGCTGGTGCGCGGCTTAATTAAAAAGCAACTCCTTTCTTCAGCGCACGACTTATCCGAGGGGGGGCTTGCGGTAGCCCTCGCCGAAAGCTGCCTTCTGGGGGATGTAGGAGCTGCAGTAGATCTGCCTTCTTTAGGAAAATGCCTGGAACACTGTCTCTTTGGGGAGGGGTCTTCCCTTATAGTGGTATCTTTGCCTGAGGAGAACCGGGAAGAAGTGGAACGGGAAGCAAATGAGCTTGCTGTGGAAATCACTTTCCTGGGAGAAGTCACCGCAAGTCTTTATTTAAATGTGAATGAAAGCGGCAAAGAAGTCATAAACCTGGAGCTGGAACAGCTCCGGGAAGCCTGGAAAGGTTCTCTTAAGTATGATGAGAAAGTAATTGGTGATGCAAATAAATCAATAATAGATTATTGACCGTTACTATCAAACTAACTAAAGCCTGATTATGGCATCTTCGTCCTTTTTTACTTAACTGATGCTGTGGTATAATTAAGTAGATTGAAAATAAAAAACAGGCATTAAGACAGAACAGGAAAGCGTTTAATTATCTTTTTTCAAAGGGGGGGGAAGTTCTTGAAAACTATATCTATCCAAGTGCCTGATCTAATAGATATGGATGTTAAAGAAGTCAAATTTATAATAGCTTCCAGGTTATATGAACAAGGCAGGTTATCGCTTGGAGAAGCTTCTGAAGTAGCTGGTGTCTCCAAAAGAACCTTTGTTGAGTTGTTAGGGGAGTACGGAGTTTCTGTTTTTAATTATGACCCTGAAGAATTAGAAGGCGATTATAAAAATGCGTAAAGTAATTTCAAATACCAGCTGTTTGATAGTATTGGATAACATAGGGCTATTTTATGTATTAAGAGAACTCTATGGGAACATATTGGTTACTGAAGAAGTTTCACATGAGTTTGGCAAAGAGCTGGAAGATTGGGTCCTTAATCAAAAGATACGTGATGAGAAATATTTTAAGGTAATAAATACATTTATAGACAAAGGAGAGGCAAGCGCGATTGTTCTTGCTTTAGAAACTGATAACAGCATTTTAATAATAGATGATTTAAAAGGTAGAAAAATTGCCAAGAATTTAGGGTTAAGCATTACTGGAACATTGGGTGTAATTCTTAAGGCTAAACAACAAGGGCTTATAAGTTCCTTGAAAGAGGTCCTAGATGCATTTAAAGATCAGGGCTTCAGAATTTCAAGTGGTTTAGAAAGGGAAATACTAAAGTATGATTAACCAGGCTCACCGGCCGCGGAATCGTAATCCGCAGGTTGTCCGTTCGAATCGGATTGCCGGCTCCAGCCTCAATTTTAGAACCGCCCGTGTTAAGGGATCTCCCGAAGGGCGGTTTTCTACTTCAGGAGATCCAAGACGTGGGGGAGACAGGATACTCTACCTGGCGCCAAAGCCATGGATTGACATTGTTTATTCTTTCAATGAGCTAATATATTCCTGTATGCTTCTAACCTGCAAGCCTTCTTTCTGCATGGTTTTATCCTTAGGGCGGCAGCTTTGGCGGCGCGCATGGTAGTTATGATAGGGA
>PWGO01000016.1 GCA_003554525.1 Syntrophomonadaceae bacterium
AAAACCTTTTGATTAAATGCATCCTCTTTAGTAGGCGTGGGCCAGGTAAACCTTGCAAGAAGCTTCTTCCCCGCAGTACAGGCATTGTTCTCCTTGACTTACTTCCCAGGTATAAATACACCGGATGGTAGCCCTGGTGTCATCTTTGATTTTTTCTTCGCACTCCAACTTCCCACACCAGGGAGCCTTCACGTAACCCCTGTTGTTTTCAATATGCTGCTTGAACTCACCGTAATCTTCCATATAAAAGGTGTTTTCTTCCTGGAACCGCCTGGCCGCTTCAAATAAATCAGACTGTATCTCCTCCAGCAGGCCGGGAATCCTTTCCATCAAGCTGGAAAAAGGCACTTCTTCCTTTTCCCCGGTGTCCCTGCGAACCGCTATTACCTGTTCCCGCTGCAAATCTTTAGGCCCAAGTTCAAGCCGCAGGGGCACTCCTTTCATCTCCCACTCGTTATACTTCCATCCCGCCGAATATTCGTCCCGGTCATCCACTTTCAAACGCAAGTGCTGGCTTAATTCCCGGGACAGCTCTTCTGCTTTCTGCAGTACCGCTTCCCTGTCCTTCTTAGTCAGTATGGGCACCATCACTGTCTGAACCGGTGCAATACGCGGAGGTATAACCAGGCCGCGGTCATCACCGTGCACCATTATTAGCGCACCAATAAGCCGGCTGGAAACCCCCCAGGAAGTCTGCCATACGTATTTCAGCTGGTCGTCCTGGTCCAGGTAAGTAATGTCAAAGACTTGGGCAAAATGCTGCCCCAGGTTGTGTGAAGTGCCTGACTGCAAGGCCCTGCCGTCACTCATAAGGGCTTCTACCGTGTAGGTGCGCAGCGCACCGGCAAACTTTTCTCTTTCGGATTTCTGGCCGGTTAACACCGGAATAGCCATCTCGTTCTCAATAAACTTTTTGTATTCGCCCAACATTTTAAGAACTTCTTCTTCAGCTTCTTCCTCGGAACGGTGGCAGGTATGACCCTCCTGCCATAAAAATTCGGAGGTGCGCAAAAAAGGGCGGGTAGACTTTTCCCACCTCACTACGCTGCACCACTGGTTAATAAGAACCGGTAAATCCCGCCAGGACTGAATCCAGCGGGAATACATGCTGCATATAATGGCCTCCGAAGTAGGTCTTATAGCCAGCGGTTCGGCCAGCTCTTCCTGGCCTCCTTTGGTTACCCAGGCTACTTCCGGGGCGAAGCCCTCCACGTGCTCGGCTTCTTTCTGCAGTAAACCCTGGGGAATAAAGAGAGGAAAGTAAGCGTTCTGGTGCCCGGTTTCTTTAATCCGCTTATCCAAAAAAGACTGGAGGTATTCCCAGATGGTATACCCGTAGGGACGAATAACCATGCATCCTTTAATGGGAGCGTAATCCATTAGTTCGGCTTTTAAGATAACATCAACGTACCACTGGGAATAATCTTCCGAACGGGGAGTAATCTCCTTTACAAATTCTTTTTCTCCTTTTCCACTCATAATACTCCTGCTCCTTTTCCCGTGATTATAAACAATTATTTTCGTGCCCGCTCAACCTCAACCGGCGGCTAATTTTACCGCCTGTGCCTGCATTATTTACGCCGGAACATCGAAGTTACCGCTGTTTTTCCAGTGCTAAATACCAGGCTTCCTGTTTTTTTGCTTAACACGTTTTGAACGGAGTTTATTATTGAATCCAGCTCTTCGTAAGAGATGTTTAAGGGAGGGGCCAGCCTGATAACGTTGGGATTGTTTAAAGTATAAGCGGTTATAATTCCGTGGTTGTTTAAAAGCTCTGCAGCAGTAAAAGCTCCCAGGTATTCTTCACCCAGCTTGTTGGCCAACCCCCCGGAAAGCTTCTGCAAAAAACCCTGGCTGACCGGCTCGAATTCTATGCCTATCATAAGCCCCCTGCCCCTTACTTCCTTAACCAGGCTGCTGTTTTCGGCTATTTTTTCCAGGCTGCGCCTTAAATAGCCTCCTTTTTCCATGGATTGGCCGGGCAAATCTTCCTGCACCGCCATGTTAACCGCGGCTATACCGGCCGCCATGGCCCACGTATTGCCCCCGTAAGTGGAAGTGTGCAGGAGGCATTTTTCCATTCCACCAAAAGCGGCATTCCACAGTTTTTCGGTGGTAATAAAAGCGCCAAGGGGCATTACGCCTCCTCCTAAAAACTTGGAAAGGCACATCACCTCCGGTTCTACACCCTCTTTTTCACAGGCAAACATGTAGCCCGTTCTTCCAAACCCGGACTGTATTTCATCCATGATCAGCAGGGATCCGTATTTACGGCAAAGTTCTTCCGCTCCTTTCAGGTAACCCTCCGGGGGCACGGTAACGCCTCCTTCGCCCTGGATAGGCTCCACCAGGAAAGAGGCAGCCTGGTGGTCTTTAAGCGCTTCCTCCAGGGCGGGCAGATCACCAAAAGGAACCTGCCTGGTTTCCGGGAGCAGTGGTTCAAACGGTTTCCGGTATTTCTCCCGCCCGGAAACCGACAGAGCTCCAAAAGTTTTTCCATGGAAACCGCTCTCGCAGTAAACCAGGCGCCGGCGCCCGGTTGCAGCGCGGGCCAGTTTCAGGGCCCCTTCCACAGCTTCCGCCCCGCTATTGGCAAAAAAGCAGTTTTTCAATTCACCCGGAGTCACCTGGGACAGGTTGTATCCCAACACTCCCGCCAGCCTGCTTAACGAAGCCTGCAGCAGGACCG
>PWGO01000074.1 GCA_003554525.1 Syntrophomonadaceae bacterium
GGCTGAGCTGAAACTGTGGTCCTCGACCGATACGAGCCCGAGCCGACACACCCCGCCAGCGGAACAACACTACTTGCCTTGCCGGTGTCAAGTGTGTATAACGATCAGCCCGGTGGGGGAGGAATTAAAGGTGGGGGGGCTTTTCTTCCCACCTCCCACCTCTCACCTCTCACCTCTCAAAGATGAGCACTTTTTATACTGTAGTGCCGGGGATAATCTCCATGTATCTACAGTGTATCTACAGCCATAATTTATGTATCCATTCTACAATTACACTTTTGTCTACTCCAAAGATTACTCCAAAGTACCATCATTTTTAAAATAAGAACAATTATAATAATGCTGAAGCAGTTTATGGGAGCGGTACAAAAGAAAGCCATGAACTCCCGGTTTTGCTTTATGATAATGCCGGGAAGGAGCAGGTAAGGTAGCCGGCCGGATAATTAAGGCCGGGCTTTATAATCTACAGGGGAAGAAATTAAAAGGGGTGATGACGGGCAGAAACAGAACCAAAGCTGCAGAAGAGGGGTTAAAGAAAATTTAACGGGGTCAGTGCAACAGGGTTTAAACGGAGTTTTAATTAGTAAGACCTGTAGTAATCAAGCCTGAGCAGTTAAAAAATCAAACGAGGAGGTTGAAAAAGGTGAAATTAAGGAGCGGTTCTATTAAAAAAAGCCTGTCCCTGGCAGCCGGGATAATAGTGGTGGCAGTCATGTTGACAGGCGGGGTATTTGCCGAAGTTGATCCTATAGAAAGGTTGTCCGGGCAGGATCGCTACGAAACGGCAGCCCGGATAGCAGAGCGGGTGTATGACCAGGCGGATACAGTAATTATTGCCCGCGGTGATGCCGCAGGAGGGTACGCTGACGGCCTGGCCGGAAACGTTTTATCCGGGGCGCTGGATGCTCCCGTTTTACTTACCAGCCCCGAATTTATACCGGTAGCAACGGCGGAAGCGGTTGAGACCCTGGGCGCCTCCAGGGCGATTATCCTGGGCGGGGAATCAGCGGTATCCGCAGGGGTAGAATCCGGGCTCGGCATAGAAACTGTAAGAGTTGCCGGGGAAACCCGGGAGGAAACAGCGGCAAAAATAGCAGAAATGGCGGCCGGGGAAACCTCACTTGCCGGTTTTGCGTTTATTGTTAACAGCACTGCGCCAGCAGATTCCCTGGTAGTTGGACCGATCGCTGCGGCCCAAAACGTACCGGTGTTGCAGGTTCAGGCCAATTATATACCAGAAACAACCCGGGAAGCCATTAAAGCGCTGGGAATTAATGAACTGGTGGTGGTTGGCGGTTCAGGCGTGGTAAGCCACGAAGTTTACAGCGAACTGGGCAACCTTGCCTCCGTGGAACGTGTTTCCGGCCAGGACCGTTATGAAACCAGTGTGGCGGTTGCGGAAAGGTTTTATGATACCGCTGCCAATTTTATTTTTGCCGGCGGTTCGGATGCAAGGTTGTCTGATGCCTTAGCCGGTGGGTACCTGGGGGCTGCTTATGATGCTCCTGTGCTTTATGTAAGTTATACAATGACCTCGTCAGTTGAAAACTACTTTAGCCGGGCGGTTAACACCCGGGTGTTTATCCTGGGCGGTACCGCGGCTGTAACCGCGGAAATGCAGAAATTAATATCTGACATGATTCAACCTGCCGTGGACCTGGAAATTGAAAAAGTTGAACCACTAACCGGCAAAAGGGACTGGATCAGGGTTTATTTTAACGCTCCGGTAACGGAAATAAACCCGGCCGATATCAGTATAATAAATACCGAAACCATGACGCTTCGTATTGTAGATGAAGTTCGTATTTCCACGGTGGGTGCGCATGCCGATTTAAAAATTTTAACTGCCAGCGGTGTGCCGGAAGGCCTGGAGGCGCTTACCGATTATGAGCTGGAAATAGTAGCAAACAGCCAGACGCTGGTTACCGAATTTGTTTTTGGAGAATACCTCCGGGGTGTAATATTCGGTGTGGACAGCAGTGAGCGAACGATAGATGTGGATGGCGAGGAAGGAAACGCTGCCCTTGAGATTCCCGAGAATATGGAGGTGGATTTTGAATGGCTGCTGGGCAGGGAGATGCGCCTGTGGTACAATGCCGATGATGTGGTAACGAAAAAAATCGAGGGCGATTACACTCTATGGGTAGATGCAGTAGAAGTAAAATATGATGACGAGATAATCCTGGTTTCCGCCGATGATGAAATAGATATAGAAGATGCGGAAGAAGTGGAAATCAGGCTAAACGGTAAAAGCGTCGACCTGGAAGATGACCTGGACGGCAAGGAGTTTGATTATGCCAAAATAACTGTTGACAGCAAAGATCGCCTGTTTGTTGATGCTTATCTCTGGGATGATTTCGTGGTAGTAAAAAAAGTTGATGATGATATACTCTACTGCGCTGGTGGTGAAGAGCTGGACATCGAAGATTATGTAATAATAAAAGACGGTGAAACCTTTGCCGGCAGTAACCTGGAGGAAGGGGATATTTTATTCTACAACGACAGGGCGGAGAATTCCACCGGTGAAAAAGGTTACGCCGAAGTGTACAACTCAACCGTGGTAGGAGAAATTGAACGGGTGTTTAGTGACGCTGTAGAGATGGAAGATGAGGACTTCGAATACAAGGGAACCCGCATAGGCGACGGGTACGCCAGGTACCTGGAAGACGGCAAGTTGAAAGAATTTAACGCAGACGCGGCGGAGCAAATGAAAGAAGCCGGTGAACCCGTTACTTTCTTCTTTGACCGGGGCGGTGAATTAATTTACGCAGCGGGGGAACTGGAAATGCTTCCTACCACTACTTATCCCATGATACTGCAGGAAGACCTGGAATTTTTTATCCACAGGAACCGCGGGGAAATAGACGTGGTTGCCAGGAGCCTGGTAGATGATGTGGACAAGACGGTTCAGTTAAACCGCCTGGATATAATAAAAGTTGATACCGGCGAGTTTGAGACCGGAAAACAGCTGCCCGATGACCTGGACACGGATGAAGGTGAGTACATGAAAGATGTTTACTACTGTGGGGAAGAGGAAGGCTGGCTTATTGAATGGGAGCCGGGGGACCTGGAGATCGACTACTTTGAATTCGGAAAAACTTTGCAGGGCAATGGGTACCGGAATGCTGTTAGCGGGGAAATTGATGATATAACCGACTCTTATACCATATATGCAGTTTCTGAAGAAGATGAACACGGTGAAGTGTTTGCTCTTCCCCTGCTGGCGTTTGACCACGACAGCAATTACGGGGAACTGCTGCAGCGTCGCCTGGGGGGTAGTGATACAGCCCGGGAAGAAGCAGAAGTATTTTATATGATAAGAAACGACAGGGGCGATATTAAAGGACTGGGATTTGCTTTCCTGGGAAGGCTTCCCGCTCAGCCGTTTGATATCGACGACAGGTACGTAAAAGTGGATTGGACCTACCCGGTAGAAAGGGAGACTTATAAGAGGCTGAAGGCGGATACAGTAGTATACGATATTCAACACGGGGACGGTAAGGTAGAAGATGACCTGGAGATATACTACTGGGGAGAAGTGGAAAACATGAATTTTGACCGGGTAATAAAGGCAGAAGTTTACCACTCCCAGGGAGATGTTGTGGTGCTGGTCATTAAAGACTCGGACTATGACCCCGATACCACTTACTACTCTGCGGTAATAGACAGTGTCAGAAAAGATACGGACGGCAATATAATCAGGGTTGACGCCTGGGTAGAAGGAGAAAAAGAGCGTTTTTGGGTAGCGGAAGGTGAAAAAGAAAATGCGGATGTAACCAGCGCTCAGAGCGTGGCAAAAGGCGAGCCAGTAATTCTGGAAACGGGAGACTATACAGACCGTATTTACAGGTTCAGGGACTTTTCTGCCGCGGGCAAAAAACTTACCGGCGAAATGGTTCTTGAAGAAGTAAAGGTGGCGGATGGAAAAATAACGGCTGACGGTGTGGAATACATCCTGGTAGAAGATTACTGTATATACGATATCCGCGATAAAGACGATATAGAATCCATCAGGCTACGCAACCTGGACCAAAACGACTCCGTTTATATAGTGCTGGACAGGGAGGGAACCAGGTACGCAGAAATAATCCTGCTGGTAGAATAAACCGGGACAATGGTTAGTTAATAGAAATCAAATGCAAGGGGAGGGTTCTTCAGGGTGCAATTCACGTTCAAGGCCAGCCGCAGCAAGTTAAGCCGGGCCTGACCTGAAGGAAAGCCTCCCCTTGTGTTACATTTACAAACTTAACGAAATATTGTATAATTTTTGACAAGTGTTCATGTAAAACTTGCTGCTTATCTGCCTGTGCAGCTGGAGCAGCGGTATACCGGTCGAGGCGATTTTTCTTCCCAAAAGTGAACGAACCAGGAGGTATTGTTGACACGGGGGTGATTTTAATGGGTCATTTGGGAGGCGGGAAGGATATATACGAGAACGTTAGAATAAAGATGGACCGCCTGGATGTGAAAGTACCCGGAAGTAAGGTTTTATACGAGGCCTTGAAAGAGATTTTTACTCCTTTAGAGGCGGAAATTTACTGCAGTATGCCTTACACGGTATCTACGGCAAAAAAGATATCCCGCATAACAAACATTCAGGAGGCTGAACTGGAGAAAGTTTTGTCGGGGATGGCCTCAAAAGGACTGGTTATTGATATGTACCTGAAAGACAGGTATTATTATATGCCCTCGCCAATGGTAATAGGAGTTTTTGAATTTACCATGATGCGTACCGGCGATGACATAAACCCGGCGCACCTGGCCGGTCTTTTTCACCATTATTTGCAGGAGGGAGAATTTTACCGGGCGAACATGGGTAAAGGCGAAAAGATTAGCCCTTTGCGGGCGGTCCCGTATGAAGCTGCTTTAGAAGAAAGCCATTACACAGAAGTGCTGGATTATGAAAAGGCTCAGGAAATAATAGAAAATTCAAAAAAATATGCCTTAGGGTTCTGTTCCTGCCGGCGTGAAAAGCATTACACGGGTGAAAAAAACTGTGATATTAAACTGGAAAGCTGCTCCACTTTTGATGTTGC
The DNA here is from genome assembly GCA_003554525.1 of Syntrophomonadaceae bacterium. Classification (GTDB taxonomy): domain Bacteria; phylum Bacillota; class Dethiobacteria; order DTU022; family PWGO01; genus PWGO01. The sequence goes on from PWGO01000074.1 coordinate 5,037, forward strand.
CGCTGAGTATTTAATTAGAAATGGTCTCTCTAAAGAGATTACCAGAAAAGAAGCCCTGGAAAACCTGGAGTATGTTAAAGAAAACAGGCTGGTGATTCTGGCGGACAACGTGAAAAACAATGTGCTTAACATGTGTTATTGCTGTGGCTGCTGTTGTAATGTGCTGCTTGGAATCAGCTGCTTTGGCCATCCCAATATGGTCACTACTTCTACATTTATTGCCCGGATAGACCATGAAAAATGCAACTCCTGTGGAAAGTGTGTTAAGGCATGCCCGGTTGATGCTATCGAGATGTCGGAAAAAGATGGCAAAAAAACCCCGCAACTTAATACCAGGTTTTGTATGGGTTGTGGAGTTTGCGCCTTGTCTTGTAAACCGCAGGCGCTGCGGCTGGTCAAGAGGGGACAGAGAGTCCTGCACCCGGAAAACTCTTTTGAACGTACGCTCTTGCAACGGCTGGAGAGGGGAAACCTTCATCATATGCTTTTTGATGACCCCCAAAAAATAACCTTGAAGTTCATGAAAGGTTTTGTGGGTGGTTTTTTGAGGCTGTCTCCTGTAAAGAAAGCGCTTGTAAGTGATACTTTCCGTTCGCGGTTTTTATCGACAATGAAGGCAGGCGCAAGGAAACAGGGGCAGGGCTTTTTGACAGGGGACTAACCCCGTTCAATTATTTACATTGTCCTGTTTGAGTAGATTTCCAAAATCGCTTTAATACCAGGTTTAATACCAGGTATTTTTTTTACTTTACTACCCGCTTGCCTATCATGTAACACCCCAGGCTCTTACTTTTTACTTCCAACAGGGATCGCTGGCACCCGGGTGGAAGGCGGGACAGTAAAAATAGCGTTAACGGGAACCCGGCGGAAAGATGAAATAGAAATTGTCACCTCTGAAAAGGCCCGGGTAGAGCCGCCCCAAAAAATACAAACTACTCCTGAACTGCCTCCCGGGGAAGAAGAAATTACAGAGGGTATACCCGGGGGCACTGTAGAAGTATGGAGAATAATTCACCACCATGATGGAAACCAGACGGAAGAAAGGCTGCACGTGGATAGCTACTATCCTTACCCCTCGGTAGTTAAAAGAGGAGAAAGGTAGGCGGCGTCGAAAAAAGTGGGAAGCTGGAACCGTTAAAAAATAATGTAATAGCTGCTGTTAAAGGTTAAAATACAGGTTAGAAAAATGTTTATTGAGGTGGTATAATCCAGTAAATAAAATAGAACGGGGGAAGCAATAAATTGGAATCTGCTCGCATCAGGAATTTTTGTATTATTGCCCACATAGACCACGGTAAATCTACCCTGGCGGACCGCCTTCTGGAGCTTACTGGAACGGTAACCGGCAGGAAAATGAAAGAACAGGTGCTGGACCGGATGGACCTGGAGAGAGAGAGGGGGATTACCATCAAGATGCAGGCGGTTCGCATGGAATACCGGGGTAAGGACGGCCAGGACCATGTTTTGAACCTCATTGACACCCCGGGGCACGTGGATTTCGCCTACGAAGTTTCCCGCAGCCTGGCAGCTTGTGAGGGGGCTATTTTGGTGGTTGATGCCGCCCAGGGGGTAGAAGCCCAGACGCTGGCTAATATATATCTGGCCCTGGAGCACGACCTGGAGATAATTCCGGTGATAAACAAGATAGACATGGAAAACGCCGAACCGGAAAAAGCAAAAGGCGAACTGGAAGAAATTATTGGCGCAGAAGCCCGCGACTCTTTGCTTATATCCGCCAAAGAGGGCACCGGGGTAGAAGAGGTGCCGGAGGCGGTAATTAAAAAAATACCTCCACCCGAGCTTAGTGATATTGGCGCCCCTTTGAAAGCGCTGGTTTTTGATTCCCACTATGATATATACCGGGGGGTTATCGTTTATGTTCGCCTGGTGGCTGGTGAAGTACGCAGGGGAGACCGCATAAAATTTATGAATACCGGCAGCGAATTTGAGGTGGTGGAAACCGGTGTGTTCCAGCCGGACATGCACCCCTCAGAGCGGCTGGCGGCCGGTGATGTGGGATACGTGGTGGCGGCTATAAAGAACGTATCCGATGCACGGGTAGGCGATACCATGACCCACGTGGACCATCCGGCAGCGGAGCCGTTGCCCGGCTACCGGCAGGCAAATCCCATGGTTTTCTGCGGTCTTTTCCCCCAGAGCGGCGATGAATTTAATACCCTCAGGGAAGGACTGGAGCGCTTGAAACTTAACGATTCCGCCCTTTCTTTTGAACAGGAAAGGTCTGTAGCCCTGGGAGTGGGCTTCCGCTGTGGATTTTTGGGGCTGCTGCATATGGAGATAGTACGGGAGAGACTTGAGCGGGAACATGATTTGAACCTTATAGTCACGGCTCCCAGTGTAGCGTACAGGGTGCACAAGCAGGACGGGGAAATAGTAGAGGTAGATAACCCCTCCATGTTACCCCCGGCAAACGAAATAGTGATGATGGAAGAGCCTTACGTAGAAGCCGGCGTTTTTACCCCGGAAGAATACGTGGGACCGGTGATGGAGCTGTGCCAGGATAAAAGGGGGGAGTTTAAGAATATGGAACACCTTTCCCCCGGGCGGGTAAAACTGGATTATCTGCTTCCCCTGGCGGAGATAATTTACGACTTTTTTGACCTGCTCAAGTCGCGCACGCGGGGTTACGCAACCCTGGACTATTTTTTCTATGGCTACCGCGAATCCGACCTGGTTTTAATGGATATACTGGTGGGAGGGCAGAAAATAGACGCGCTTTCTTTCATTATTCACCAGGATAAAGCCTACCGCCGGGGCAAGGAAATGGTAGAAAGGCTTAAAAATATTATCCCCCGGCAGATGTTTGATATACCTGTACAGGCGGCGGTAGGGAACAAGGTGGTTTCCCGCGAAACTATTAAAGCATTGCGCAAAAATGTTACCGAGAAACTGTACGGTGGTGATGTGACCCGCAAGCGCAAACTCCTGGAGAAACAAAAGGAAGGCAAGAAAAAGATGAAACAGCTGGGCAACGTGGAGATCCCGCAGGAAGCTTTTACCGAGGTTTTAAAAGTAAAATAAACCTTTTTAAAAGTAAAATAAACCTTTGGAACTTTATACCTGACCTCCTTGTTTTTGCTGCACGGGATCAATTGACAAGTTATAACTGCCATGCTAGGATTAAACTAATAGTATCGGAGGCTGTGGACCCGGAGTAATATGTGTAGTTATAATTTTAAAAATATTTTGAAAGGGGCTAATAATGCATGAAAACCAAAGAGCAGTATTTTGAAAGGCTGAAAAAGATGAGGCGTAACCTCTATTCCAACGGGGAAAAGATCGACCGCCTGGATGAAAGGCAGCAGAAATGCCTTAATGTAATAGGGCTTACTTTTGATGCCGCCTGGGATCCGGAAACCAGCGACCTGTGCACTGCAACTTCTCACCTGACCGGCCAGACCATTAACCGTTTTAACCATATTCACCAGTCCCCGAATGATCTGCACAAGAAACAGGATATGACCCGGCTGTTGTGCCAAAAAGTGGGCGGCTGTATTCAAAGGTGTATGGGAGTTGATGCTTCCAACGCTATACATACCGTGTCTCATGAAGCACAAAAGATGCCCCAGGCTAAAACGGCTTACCACGATAACTGGCTCAAGTGGCTGGAGCGGTTCCAGTTGGAAGACCTGGTAGGCTGCTGTGCGCAGACCGATGTCAAGGGGGAGCGGTTGAAGCGACCTTCCGAGCAGGCTGACCCGGATATGTACGTCCGTGTAGTAGAAGAAAAAAGTGACGGCATAGTCGTCCGTGGCTCCAAGGTTCATATTTCCGAGGCTTCCGTGGCGGACGAGATTCTGGTAGTTCCCACCCGCGCCTTGAAAGGTGACGAGGTAGAATACGCGGTAAGTTTTGCCGTCCCGGCGGACCAGGAAGGCGTAAAACAGGTGGTTCACTTTCATAATGCCCGTGAACGGGATTATTACCAGCGTGGAATGGACACCGGCGCTACCGATTCTTACGTTATTTTCGATGACTGCTTTATCCCCTGGGAGCGCGTCTTTACCTGTGGCGAAAATCAGATGGGTGGGGCCACTGCCCTGTTATTTGCCTTGTTTCACCGGCATTCTTATTCCGGTTGCAAGCCTGCTCTTTTTGACTGTGTAATTGGGCTGGCTGCCATGGCGGCGGAAATAAACGGTATAGAAAAAGCCTCGCACGTACGGGAGATGCTGGCTGAACTGATTATGTACGCCGAACTGGGATATGCCGCCGGTTATACTGCTTCCGACCTGGGCAAATCGGAAGTATATTTACCCGGGATGGGGGTAGTACCTTTTGGCCCCGGCAACTGCATCCCTGATTCTATTTATTCCAACGTAGGCAGGTACCTTTCCGGTGAAGCGGTTTTCCGGGAGCAGGAGATTCTGTGCAACATTGCCGGTGGGCTTCCCGCAACCTTCCCCTACGAAAAAGACCTGGTTAATCCGGAAACAAAGGAGCTCCTGGAGAAATACATCAAGCGCAACCAGGAGATCCCTGTAGAAGACCAGATCAGGTTCTGGCTGCTTTTTATTGACCATACCCTTACAGGCACCGCCGGTTCTCATACCTACGGTTCTTACCACGGCGGCGGTTCGCCTATAATGGAACAGATAGCTATAACCAGCCAGTACAATGTCGAATCTAAGAAAGATATTGTTCGGCAACTGGCCGGTATTAAACCGAAATAAGGCAGGTAGTGGAAGTGCTTTAAATTATTAGAGGCAGCCCCGGGAAGGGCTGCTTCTAATAATAAAGTGTAATTAAACCCGGGTTAATTCACGGGACCTGGCTATAATGGTATTGTCCACGGTACGGTTGGTTAATTCTTTTACCGGGTTTGGTTCCACTTCCGCGCGGTAGTTGCTGCCGTGTAACTTCTGATGCTCGTTAATTACTGCGTGGCTGGCCACGGAATGGAGGTGCAAAGCCGGATGACAAGTATAATTACCCTCCGGGGAGGTCTCACTACCCAGTATTTGCTGCCCTGCACCGGCGGTTACCTGCAGGTGGAGGCGGGCGATGAAAAAGAGTTTTCCCTTTTTTTACGCAAGTTGAAAAAGGCAGGGGTAGACCCCAGACAAATACGTTACCTCTTTTTAACCCACCACCACGGGGACCATGCCGGATTCACCTCTTTCCTGCGGGAAGTCTCCGGGTGCCGCGTGATTGCCCACAGGGAAGCGGCGCATCAATTAAACAAGGGCAAGAATGCCATGGTACCCGGAGGAGGGCTTACCAACCGTCGCGCCTTGATGCTGGGAGCTCTGCTGGTAATGTTGCGGAAGCTGAACATGCGCTATACCCCGGTAGAGCTGAAGGAAGGGGATATGCTGGTGGAGGGAGACGACAACGAACTGCTGCGTTCGCTGGGGATTCCCGGGAAAATACTGCATACTCCCGGCCACACTCCCGATTCCTTATCCCTGTTGTTGGATGACGGCTCCTGTTTTTGCGGTGATGCCGCCATGAGCCGGGCACAGTGGGCGCTGGGCACCCGGTACTGCTGCATAATTATTGACGACATGGAAGAAAACTACCGCAGCTGGCGTAAAATGATTGGGGAAGGAGCCCGCACCTTCTACCCGGCCCACGGCGCTCCCTTTACCCCCGAGACGCTGCAGCGTCACCTGGATTACTTTAAACAGGATGACCTAGTGTTTGTTAAAAGATAGCGTGTGGGGCTAAGGTGATGGTACAGTTTTTTTGGAAAATCAGGTTAATTGACAAAGTAAATGCAACCTGTTTTCCAGTCAGGGTTTATCACACAAAAACTTGAAAATTGTGACACTGGAATGTATAATTGGAAATGAATCAGGTTTATGCAAAAAAAAGTGGAGGTGCTTTAATTTGAAAAAGATAACAGCTATTTTCATTATTTCTCTTGTGCTAATGGTTTTGTTTTCTACGTGCGTGTTGGCAGCGGATGAATGTGAATACGAGAACTACATTGACTTTGAAGGTACTGAAATTTTTAGCAAGGTGCACAATTTTGACCAGAGGGGGCAAATTAATAATCAGGCAATATTATTTCTGCCCGGCATTGGAGATGATCATACCCGGGCCGAGTTCTTGTTTCATCCCCGCAATCCTCAGCCAACCATAACCATGGATTACTTGAACCACGGGAAATCGGGGGAAGTAGAAGAGGTCTGCTGGGACCTGCATGTTGATTCCATAAAAGCTGTACTTGAAGCATACGGAGTTAAAAGAGTTAACCTGGTAGGACATTCTTTTGGTGCTGATACGGCCATGATGTTTGCCGAAAAGTATCCGGAAATGGTCAGGGATATTGTTCTTCTGGACCGCGCCTACTATAATTTTTCCGAACTGAAGCAGTTTAACTTAAACAAAGAACTGATGGAGTTTATAGAGTATAACCCGGAATCAGGGTTAACCAGGGAGCAGTTCAGGCAGTACATGGATATGGCTTACGAAAATGATATAAGCCGTACCTGGAACCTAAAAAAGAAAGTGCTGCTGGTTCATGCAGATCAGTCCGTTTTTTTAATGCTTCCGGAACTGGTTGAAGAAGTTAAAGAAGAACCGGAAAAATTTGGCCTAACCCCCGAAGAGGCTGAAAAACTACCGGAAATAAGCTATCAGGATGTGGAAGAAATGATTGATTTTCTTGGCCAGAAGGCTTATTCCTTTGCCGAAGAGAGCAACCGTTATGATGTAATAGAAGTCCCTTATGGGCACGGAACCATGCTGATTGAAAACCAGGAAGAAATGCGGGATTATGTGCTGGATTATTTTAAAAACAGGCTATCCCGTTACCGGCTTAGAAGGGGCTGGTAAACCCAAAGCAATACCGGGTAAGAAGAAAGGTAACTACTCCCGGGGTGAAAGCTTAGAGAATAATTGAGAGGTGAGAAGAAAAGCCCGGGGGTAAAGCAACAATTTTTGGGTTATTTTATACTTCCTTGCCGCGGGCTTTTTTCTTCCCCCCACCGGGGGGGAAGATTAAGATGGGGGGGATACCTTTTTGGAAGTTAGAGGTCAGAGGTGGGAAGTCAGAAGTAAAAGGTGAGAAATAAAAAGACCACTCATTTAAGAAGTCAGAGGTGAGAGGTCAGAAAGCAACGAGCTTTGCCCTGTGGTGCAGTAAGCAAAAGGGTTGTGTTTATACCGGCAGCGAGCATTGATTTGCTATATCAAA
>PWGO01000026.1 GCA_003554525.1 Syntrophomonadaceae bacterium
CCAGCAGTAACCATTTAAAACAGGTTTTTTCTTTCCCGGGCTCACCACCGGTATTTGAAAAAATTAATATCTTTTTCATACGGGCGGGCCAGCTCTTCTATCTCCTTTAGTTTTTTCTCGGAAAACTGCTTGAATTCACGGGCAATCCGTGCGTTTTCCTCCAGTTCAGAAACTGAAGAAACCCCCACAATAGCCGTACTTACCGGGTGGGACAGTACATAGCCCAGGGCCTGCTCCATACTTTCTATACCGCCTTCTTTAAATATCCTCCCGTCGTAAGAAGCCACTTTCATGGCAACTATACCCATCTTTTTACGTACAGCTACCGGCAAAGCTTTTTCTATCATGGAGTCCCGGTACACATCCCCGGCATTGATGGACATCAGTACACAGTCAAAGGGGTATTCATCCAGGGCTTCTTTTAAAAACTCCGCATTCTTATGGGAGGTGAGTCCGGCATATTTTACTACTCCTTGCTCCTGCATCTCCCGGATTGCTGCAAGAGCTCCATCATCGCGCAAAGCATCCTCCAGCATTTCCCGATCGTGGATCCCGTGCAACTGGTACAGATCCAGGTAATCCGTTTGCAGCTGGCGCAAACTCTTTTCCAGCAGTCGCATGGTTCCATCATAATTAAGCTCGTCAGTCTTGCTGGCCAAAAATGCCTCCCTGCGACGTTTGTTCATTACTTTACCAATATTACTTTCACTATCGCCGTACATGGCCGCAGTATCTATATAGTTAACGCCCAGATCCAGGGCGCGGTTGACTATGTCCGCCGCTTTTTGCGGGTCCTCGGCTACGGCAATGGCCCCACCCAGCCCCAGGGCACTAACTTCTTCTCCAGTATTGCCAAGCGTGCGCCGCGGCAGAAGATAATCATCTTTTGATTCCTTTTTTTTATCTTTTTCCTCTTTTTCTTTATCGTTGATCTTCTCTTTATGTTCCTTTTCTTCATCTTTTTGTTCGTTCTCTTCTTTATCCAAAGGGGGCAAACCACACCCGGCCAATGCAGCAGTTGCACCCCAGAGAAACCCCCATTTTATAAAATTACGCCGGCTTAACCTGTATTTCATCAACACATGCCTCCCACCAACCAGGCTCACAGGCTAAACTTATCTTTCCCTTCATCATTCATCATTCGCCTTTAACTTCTTATTTTCCTTTCTGTGTTAAACAACTATTTTATTACTTCATTTTAGGAAAGTATAAAAATAATACAAAGGTGATTCAAAGATAGTATTTTTAGCACCGGTGTCAAACAACATCCACATCAATGACAAAAAATTTCTCCTTCCCCCGGAGCTTGTTAGAGTTTGGAAGAAAGTTGGGGCTTTTTTTGACCTCCAACTTCTGACCTCCGACTTCTAATTGTGGGGGATATTTATCTTTTCTCTGGTCTCCTGCCTTCTACCTCCTGCATCTTGCATCTTGCATTTTAATAAAGAAGGGGTGTCGTTTTAACGACACCCCTTCTTTATTCTTTATTTGCTTTTATTCTACTGCCGGGTCAACGGCTGTTTAGTGCGACTGTTCAGCCTTACGGACATTTACCGCACACACCTTGAGTTCTGGCACTTTAGCCTCGGCATCCATTTCGTCGCTGGTCAAAAAGTTAACGGCAAGTTCGCTGGAATGGAAAGTCATAAAAACCGTTCCCGGCGGTACCATGTCGGTTAAATCCGCCCTGGCGTTTAATTTGCCCCGTCGGGAAGCAACTTCTACTGTATCTCCCCCGGATATATCCAAACGGCTGGCATCTTCAGGGTTAACTTGAACCATTTCCTCGGGCACGTGGCTGCCCAGCCCCCGGGACCGCCCGGTCATGGTGCTGGTATGATAGTGAAATATGTGCCGCCCGGTAGTAAGCCACAGTGGATAGTAGCTGTCGGTTTCCTCGGAGGGAGGAGCATATTCTACAGGGTGGAATTTGCCTCTGCCCCGGGCAAAACCTTCACGGTGCAAGACCGGAGTTCCGGCATGTCCGAGATCCGGGCAAGGCCACTGCAGACCTTTGCTTTCTTCCAGGCGCTGATAATTTATGCCGGCATAATTGGGGTTCCTGGAAGCAATTTCTTTCATGATTTCTTCCGGAGAAGAAAAGTCCCAGTTCATTCCCAACTTGTTTGCCAGACCGCACAGGATTTCCCAATCGGCCCGCGCTTCACCCGGGGCGGCCACTGCAGCACGACTAAGCTGCACCCGGCGTTCGGTGTTGGTATAAGTTCCGTCTTTTTCTGCAAACGCCGCTGCAGGCAGGACTACATCGGCCTTCTGGGCCGTCTCGGAAAGGAATATATCCTGCACTACCAGGAAGTCAAGTTTCTCCATGGCTTCCTGAACGTGTTCCAGGTGCGGCTCGCTCAATAGAGGATTTTCTCCCATAATGTACATGGCCTTAACTTCCCCTTCCGCTGCGGCTTTCATCATTTCCACCGCGGTCAAACCGGTATCTTTTTCCTCTATACTATGCTCACCAGCCAGCTTATCGGGAAGGGCTCCCATGTCACAGGCCCCCTGAACATTGTTCTGGCCGCACAAGGAGTTTACACCGGTGGACTCCTCGCCTATATTGCCTGTTAGCATGGCCAGGTTGCATACGGACAACACGTTGTTGGTTCCGCTGGTATGAGAAGTAATTCCCATGGTATAGAGAATGGATCCTTTTTCTGCGGCCCCAAAGAGGCGGGCTGCTTCACGCAACTCCCCTGCGGGCACTCCAGTAATTTTTTCCACGTATTCCGGGGTGTAACCATCTAATGTTTTCTTGAGCTCTTCAAAGCCTTCCGTTTTTTCCTCAATAAATTTCTGGTCTACCAGGTCTTCTTTTATTATAAGGTGGGCCAGGCCATTGAGGAGGGCCACATCAGTTCCCGGACGCACCTGCAGGAAAGAATCGGCTTCCACGGCCAGCCTGGTTTCTCTCGGGTCAACTACAATTAAACCAGCCCCGTTGTTCACTGCTTCTTTCACCCGGTAGCTAACCACAGGATGCGTTTCAGTAGTGTTGGAGCCAATTACAAGAATTACCCCGGCACCGGTTATTTCCTCAATGGTGTTGGTCATGCCCGCTATTCCAAATGCCTTCTCCATCCCGGCAAGGGTAGGGGAATGGCACAGGCGGGCGCAATGGTCCACGTTATTGGTACCAAGCTCCCGGATAAATTTCTGGAACAGGTAATTTTCTTCATTGGTTACTTTGGCCGAGCTAAGCCCTGCCAGGGCATCATTACCGTATTTCTGCCGTACTTCAGTCAGGCGTTTTGCTACTTCCTGCAGTGCTTCTTCCCAGCCGGTTTCTACAAACACCCCGTTTTGTTTAACCAGCGGGCTGGTAAGGCGCTCTTCGCTTTGTAGGAAATCCCAACCAAACCTTCCCTTGGTGCAGAGATGCCCCCGGTTAACCGGGCTATCTTCCACTGCGCTTGCGTCTATAACCTCTCCGTCCTTGATATGCAGGTTAATACTGCATCCTACCCCGCAATAAGGGCAGACGACTTCTTTCTTCTCCACTTGCCAGGGGCGTCCCTTTCCTATGCTTTCCCTGGGAAGCAATGCCCCGACCGGGCAAACATCAACGCAAAGGCCGCAAAATACGCAGGGAGATTCTTCCAGAGGATCGTCAAACGCGGGCCCCACATTGGAGATAAACCCGCGGTTCATGAAATCTATAGCCGTAGCCCCGTTTATTTCTTCACACTTGCGGACACATTTACCGCAGAGAAGACACTTGTTCATATCACGCCGGATAAAGGGGTTGGTATCATCCAGTTCCAGCTCTTTAACTTCACCTTCAAACCCTGCTTCATTTACCCCGTAGTAATAGCAGTAATCCTGGAGCTTGCAATCGCCCGTTTTTTGACAGGTCATACACTCCAGCGGATGGTTGCCCAGAATAAGGCGAAGTATATTCTTGCGGGCTTTTACCACCCGTTCCGATTCCGTATGCACTACCATTCCGTCACCTACTGGAGCAGCACAGGAAGCAACCAGTGCTCTTGCTTTTTCCACTTCTACTACACAAATCCGGCAAGCGCCTACCCTGGTAAGCTCAGGGTCATAGCAGAAAGTGGGTATTTCCACACCAACCTGCTGCGCCGCTTCATAGATGGTACTCCCGGCGGGAACTTCTACTTCACGGCCATCTATGGTAACCTTAACCTTGGACATCAGCTTCACTCCCTACCCTGATAATTTTAATGGCATCCTGCCGGCACCTGTCTACGCAGCTGCCGCACTTGGTGCACAATTCCACATCGATCTTGTGGGGCTCTTTCTTCTCCCCGCTAATAGCATCAACCGCACAAACCTTAGTGCAGGCCCGGCAGCCATTACAGCTTTCCGGGTCGATAGCGTACTCGAACAGCTCCTTGCAGATACCGCTGCGGCAGTATTTCTCTTCGATATGCTCCCGGTATTCGTGCTCAAAGTAGCGCAGCGTGGTTAGAACCGGGTTGGGTGCAGTCTGCCCCAGTCCACAAAGCGAGCTGTCCTTGATGGAGGAGGCCAGGTCCCGCAAGGTATCCAGGTCTTCTAGTTTCCCTTCCCCTTCAGTTATCCTTTCCAGGATTTCCAGCATGCGTTTGGTGCCCTCCCGGCAAGGAGTACACTTACCGCAGGATTCATTCTGGGTAAAGCTCAGGAAATAACGGGCCAGGTCCACCATGCAGGTAAACTCATCCATGGCGATCATACCGCCGGACCCCATGATAGCTCCGGCCTGTGTCAGGGAATCGTAGTCTACAGGCAAGTCCAGCTTGTCTTCCGGGAGGCAGCCTCCGGAAGGTCCACCGATCTGTACCGCCTTAAAAGCCCGGTCTTTTTGAATGCCTCCCCCCACGTCGTAAACAATTTCCTTGATGGTAATACCCATGGGAACTTCCACCAGCCCGGTGTTGTTAACTTTGCCGGCCAGGGCAAACACCTTGGTGCCCTTGCTGTTTTCAGTACCTACTTTTGCGTACTCTTCTGCTCCCAGGCGTAAAATCAGGGGAACGTTGGCAAAAGTCTCCACGTTGTTGATACAGGTAGGATAGTCCCAAAGCCCTTTCTGAGCCGGAAACGGAGGCCTCGGACGCGGCACACCGCGTTTACCTTCAATAGAAGCCAAAAGCGCTGTCTCTTCACCGCAGACAAAAGCGCCGGCTCCTTCTTTAATGTTCAGCTTGTAGTTATAACCGCTGCCCAGGATGTTTTCCCCCAGGAGTCCGTATTCTTCAGCCTGTTCTATAGCCATCTTCAAACGCTGAATAGCCAGGGGATATTCAGCACGACAGTAAACATAGCCTTCGTCACTGCCGATAGCAAGCCCGGCAATCAACATGCCTTCAATAATGGCATGAGGGTCGCCCTCCAGGATACTGCGGTCCATAAAAGCACCCGGGTCTCCCTCGTCAGCGTTACATACAATATATTTCTTTGTTCCCGGGGCCTGCAGGGTAAATTTCCACTTGAGCCCCGAGGGGAAGCCTGCACCTCCGCGCCCGCGCAGGCCAGCAGTTTTTACTTCTTCTACAATATCTTCGGATTTCATGTCTAATGCCCTGGTCAGCGCCCGATAGCCGCCGCGCATGATGTACTCGTCAATGCTTTCCGGGTTAACCCTCCCGCTGTTTCGCAGAACGTTAAATACCTGCTTGGAATAAAAAGGTATTTCATCGTAAAAACGCTTGACCTCTTTGCTCTTGGGCGGTTTAAACAGGTGCTTCTCCACTATTTCACCGTTTACAAAGTGTTGTTCTACAATTTCCGCTATATTTTCAGGATCCAAACGACAGTAGAACACTTCGTCGGGATAAACCACGATTATTGGCCCTACTTCACAGAACCCAGGGCAACCGGCCATTACAATTCTAAACTTGTCTCTTATTCCCCGGTCGCTTAGCTCTTTTTCCAGGACTTCGGTTACATCCTTTGAGCCCGAAGCCAGGCAGCCGGTTGCGCCGCAGACCATAAGATGTTTTTCAAACAAAATATTTTCCCTCCCCTACACTGTTATGTTAGTGTATAACAAATTTGGAATCCAGAGCCACCCTGTCCATGATAGCTTTTCTTTTCTGCTTGCATTCTTCGCTTTCATGGCAAAGGGGCCCATTAACACAGCAGTCTACAAACTGACTACAAGGCGTCTCTTGGGTATGAGTGCATTCGCTGCAACAAGGATCAATAAATCTTTCCACGGTCTCACCTCCGCAAATAATAAAATAAAAAACCGCCCCATTTACCCCCATTCACATAAGCCTGAAATAGAAACGTGCCCTACTCCAAAATGATCGGGAACACTATCTATTATTCGTAGCTATCCAGTATTTCCTGGATGCGGTCGGGAGTAAGGCGACCGTGGGGGTTGTCGTTAATGGTCATAACCGGAGCCAGGGCACATGCCCCTATGCAGGCCACTTCTTCCAGGGTAAACCGGTAATCCTCGGTAGTTTCTCCCGTGGTAATTCCCAGGATTTCAGTAATCCGGTCTGAAATTTTACTGGCTCCCTGGATGTGGCAAGCTGTACCCTTGCAAACCCTGATAATGTTGCGTCCCCGGGGTGCAAGATGGAACTGGGCATAAAACGTAGCCACTCCGTACATTTTGCTGACGGGTATCTTCAATTTCCGTGCAGCTTTCTCCATGGCCGGGCGCGGGAGATAACCGTACTCCTCCTGCAGGTTTTGCAGGACAGGTATCATTATTCCCTTTTTGCCCAAAAACGGGTCTACTACTTCGTCTACCTTGTCCAGGTCAATTTCCGGCAAAGCGGTGGCCTCTTCACCCATAACACCTAACCTCCTTTTTTTCTGTATATTCTCTATTTTGTTAATATATTAACAAGGCGGCACCTGTTGGTACCACTAATAAATATTCTCTTTAATATGTTGATAATCCTTCTATTTTCTTAGTTCTATTTGTGAAAAAATATATTGCCAAAGGTAGGGTGCTTCTTGCAAATACTTTTATTTGTCAAAAAAAGCCCCCTTTTGAATCTAAAAAAAATACAAATGAAACAAGAAAAACCGGGAAATGTAACGCTTTAAACATGGTCAAAAGAACCGTCATTTTCACAAGGATGCACGTGTACCCAAACGCTGAATATTTCCCCTCTTTTATCTTTTAACCTGTCCTCTACTTTTTGCGCCAGGCAATGACCTTCTTCTACATTTAAAGAGCCATCCACCCCAATCACCATATCCACATGCAGGCAGGGGCCACTGTACCTCGCCCGGAGTTCGTGTATTTCTTTCACTCCCTTCAAGCTAAGCGCCTCTTTTTTGATTTCTTTCTGTATGCCTTCAGAAGGCATGCTGTCCATCAAGCAGAAAATACTTTCTCTTGCCACCTTGTATCCCATCCGGATAATTAGAAAAGATACCATTATTCCCGCCAAAAGGTCAAAATAATAAAGGGGAGCTATTCCCCACAAACCACCCAGGTAAGCAGCAAGGATGCCTAAAAAAGCTGCCATGGAAGATAAAGCATCACTGCGGTGCTCGTATGCACTTGCCGTTACCACAGGGGAAGAATATTTTTTGCCCAGGTGAAAGGTATATCGAAAGGTGACTTCTTTAAGCACCAGGGAAAACATTGCCGCCAGCATGGTAAAATATCGCGGCACTACCGGGTCGCCTTCCAGTATCATCCGGGTATTTTGGAAAATCAGGTTGGCTCCTATCAGGATTATTATTAAACCCACTACTCCCTGGGCAATGGACTCCGCCTTCCAGTGCCCGTAAGGATGTTCCCGGTCCGCAGGGCGGGAGGAGATCCAGATGGCAGACAAAACAATTACCCCTACCAGGCAGTCTCCCCCGGAGTGAAAGGCATCAGATACAAGGGCCTGGCTGCCACCCATGTAGCCAAATATCATCTTAACCGCAAACAAAATCAGGTTTACCAGTATCCCCACTATAGCAGCCTGTAAGCAGTAACGGTAACGCATTTCAAACTCCAAGATTGACACCTCATTTAGTATATTATCATACCGGTGAATTAGATAACAGGTTTAATTTGTATATAAAAACAGGGAAGCAATAAAATTAAGCGGGATGCCCGGAAAGAAAATAACAGCTTGAAATTTACACAAAGAGCCTGCGGGCACCTGCAGCGGCAGTAGCAGTAGCAGTAGCAGTAGCAGTAGCAGTAAATACGCCAGCCTGAAATGAAACGCAACATTAATATTATACGGTTGTTTTGCAGTTAATGTTGGGTATAATGGTAGCGGAGGGTTTTAAATGATACCACTAAAAGACAATACACCCCGGAAGCAGTTTCCCCTGGTTAACGTAAGTCTTATAGTATTAAACGTGGTGGTTTTTTTATTTCAAAACCAGATGGCCCAAGAAGAAATGTATTATTTTATCAGGGATTTCGGGGTTATTCCCCGGGAACAAGTAACTGCACTTGTTCTTTTGTTACATGACCCGGCACAACTGTTTGATTTAAACGGTTATTTCTTTTTACCGCTGGTTACGGCAACTTTCCTTCACGGCGGCTGGTTGCACCTCATCAGCAACATGATTTACCTTTGGGTATTCGGAGACAATATAGAAGACAGGCTGGGACGCGGCGGCTACTTGCTGGTATATCTGGCTATGGGCGTGCTGGCTAACTTTGCACATATAGCCAGTGAACCTCTTTCCCCGGTCCCCCTTATCGGTGCAAGCGGGGCCGTCGCCGGGGTACTGGGAGCTTATTTTGTACTTTTTCCCCGTTCCAGGATATTAACCCTGGTTCCACTGGGATTTTTTATTACCTTTATATATATCCCCGCCTTTTTATTTCTGGCGCTGTGGTTTATCTTGCAGCTTTTCAACGCAATAGCAGAACCCGCGGGCGGAGCTCAAGCAGTAGCCTGGTGGGCTCACGTGGGAGGTTTTGTAGCGGGAATAGTGGTAGGAATGCTGCTTGGCAGAAAAAAATTTTATATATATTCATAACTACGTAACTTGACATTAGCTGCAACTTCTCATTCCTTTTTATTTAAGAAACGATAAGCGCGGGAGTAAAATTTAATGCATCAGCGGAAACAAAATGGTACTCCACCCCCTCGATGTTTCCCTGGTAAGCCTGTTCCAGGGCTTCGCCGTGCAGGTGACCGTAAAGGCAGTGTTTTACCCCGTAAGAGGTCAGCAGCCTGGTAAAACCCGACTCTTCCCTGCGGCTACTAAAAGGTGGGTAATGCAACGCAGCAACTATGTCTTCCTTTCCTTCTTTATACGCGCTCTCCAGGGAAAGTTCCAGCCTGTGCGTTTCCCTTAAATAAATTTTCTGGTCCCTTTCCGGATCAAAACGGGGTTCCCCAGGACAGATCCATCCCCGGGTACCGCAGATAGCCCAACCTCCCCAGCTTAAATGATCGTTCTGCAGGGCATGGATAGTAGGAGGCAACGCCTTGCGGACCCTGGTTATGGTGGACCACCAGTAATCATGGTTACCCCGGAGAATAACTTTTGTCCCGGGCAACTTATCCAGCCAGGCAAAATCCTTGCCGGTTTCCGACAGGGATATGGCCCAGGATATATCCCCCGGGATTACCACCAGGTCATCCGAGTTAACCCTGCTTTTCCAACCCTCTTCAATTTTTTTCACATAATCCTTCCACCTGTCACCAAAAACATCCATGGGTTTGTTCACTTCAAAAGAAAGGTGGAGGTCAGCTATGCCCCAAATACTCATAATTTATCACCATATATTTATTTTGTTTCTATTAAATTACATCAATCCGCAGCTTTCCGTAAAGAAATGCTATCTGTCTTTAATTTTATAAAATATTAAGAAAAATAGGTTAATCCATTTTCAAAATTTGCATAAAATGATATAATATCATAAATATATTTATAAATCATTAAAGGAGGAGGTTCCCTTGAATAAAAAACCCGGGAAATCACGGCGTTACTTAAGAAGCCGCATCACTCGTAATCTGATTTTGGAAACCGCCCAGAAGGTGTTCCTGGAAAAAGGATACGCCAAAACCACCATAACCAAAATAAGTGAAGAAGCCGGAGTAGGTTACGGAACCGTTTACAGCCATTTTAAAGGAAAAGACGACCTGCTCAACAACATCATAGACCACGTTATGGAAGGCTTCCTGTCACTGCTGGGCAAGAACTATAATATAAACGACTGTGGAGATCTCTATAATATATTTTACCGTCAGATTAACGCTGTTTTTGGACTGGCCATTGAACACCGGGCTATCTTGCAAGTTCTCCGGGAAGCGCTGGGGCAATCGGAATCTATCAAAGAACACTGGGACAGCGCACTTTACGAGTTCGTAGCAGGCGCTTCCCGCATTATAAATATTGCCCATAAAAAAGACCTGACGCGCGACGTGGATACCAGAATTACCTCCAAAGCGCTAATCTTCATGGTTGAAAGCTTCTTCTGGGACGTGGTCCACGAAAAAGAAACCGACCTGGAAATGCTATCCGATACAGTAACCAGGCTGTTTTTAGAAGGGATGGTTTCCAAGCTGGGAACTGAAATAAAAGAAACTCCGTCCAGCAATAAATCCGGTAAACCTTAAATTTGTTAACAACCGTTAACCACTGGCTACAATCTTCCTGCCATTATTTCAAAAGAACAAAGCCCACAGCAGTGAAATATAAACTATAGTTTTCAGGAAAGCTCACCCCTGGTTTGACTTCACTCTATTAGCTTGTAATCACGGCTCCCCATCCCCAGCTCTTCTGCATACTCCAGGGTGTTACTGTAATTGGATGCTGGATAAAGCGCCTTAATTTTGTCCTCCCCGGGGTCAAAAGAAGCAGAGAGTGCAGTTCCCCTGATTCCCGGCTGGCGATTAACCAGGTCTACGGAAGCGCAATCTACAGCTACCGGGTCACGGGAGCCCAGTATCCCCACGTCGGGGACCACAGGAGCATCACTCCAGCTGTTGCAGTCGCAGTCAGGTATTATGTCCAACAGGAAATTTATATACTGGCATTTATCCAGCTTATCTTTTACCGCACCACAAGCGTATTCGGTCATCCTCTCCAAAACAGCGTCCACTTCGGACTGCCACTTTATTTTGATAGAATTGTAGCGGCAGGCCATAAAGCATTCCGCACAGCCAACACACTTTTCCGGGTCGATAACCGCTACCTTCTGCTTGTTTCCCTTTTCCTCTACGACCAGGGCCTGTTCCGGGCACCATTCCAGGCAGGTTGCACAGCCACGACACTCTTCTTCCTTAACTTCCGGTTTTAGGGAAGAATGCATCATCTGCTTACCGGAACGGTTGCCGCATCCCATTCCCAGGTTTTTTATCGCCCCTCCAAAACCGGTTAGTATATGACCCTTTACGTGGGAAAGAACTACCATGGAATCGGCTTCTATTATATTGCTGCCTATATTAACCCGGTTAAAATGTCTGCCGTTTACTTCCACTTCCCGGTAGCTCCTGCCACGCATACCATCGGCAATTACCAACGGGGCGCCAACGGTAGCATAAGAAAAACCGTTTTCCACCGCGGTCTGCAGGTGATCCACGGCATTAGCCCGGGATCCCACGTACAGCGTATTGGTGTCGGTCAGGTAAGGCTTTCCCCCTTTTTCTTTTATTTTGTCCACTACCCGGCGAACCAAAACAGGGTTTATAAAAGTGGTATTGCCCTTCTCCCCAAAGTGAAGTTTTACAGCTACCAGGTCTCCCGGGGCTACCACCTCTTCCAACCCGGAATTATCTACCAGGGAATCTAATTTTTCAGGCAGGCTTTCCCTGTGACCAACACACCGACGACCGGTAAAATGCACTTCAGAAAGCAAATTAGCCCTCCTTTAAATTTATGTGGATTTCTTTCTTGTTCGCACGGTTCCTGCGACCTGCACCGGAAAACCTTTTGATTAAATGCATCCTCTTTAGTAGGCGTGGGCCAGGTAAACCTTGCAAGAAGCTTCTTCCCCACAGTAAAGGCATTGTTCTCCTTGACTTACTTCCCGGGTATAAATACACCGGATGGTAGCCCTGGTGTCATCTTTGATTTTTTCTTCACACTCCAATTTCCCACACCAGGGAGCCTTCACGTAACCCCTGTTGTTTTCAATATGCCGCTTGAACTCGCCGTAATCTTCCATATAAAAGGTGTTTTCTTCCTGGAACCGCCTGGCCGCTTCAAATAAATCAGACTGTATCTCCTC
>PWGO01000043.1 GCA_003554525.1 Syntrophomonadaceae bacterium
ACGGTTCCATCGTCTTCCCTTCGGACCTCCGCTTCGCTCCGGTGACGCTCGAACCGTCCCCGCAGGCGCAGCATGCCTCTTAACTTACTTTTACTTGGCTTGAGTAGTTACTAATATTTTACTTCAATATCTTACTTCAATATCTTACTTCAATGGGCCCGCAGCGTTGCCAACACCGCCGCTATGGCCACAAAAATTACCGTGGCTTCTCCCAGGGTGTCCAGGGCCCGGTAGTCCACCAGGACTGCTGTCACAATGTTCATGGCCCCGGTATCTTCCGGCCCTTCTTCAATATAGCGCTCGGCTATGTCCGCCTCGTAGTGAGGATTGTCATGGGCGCCGTAAGGGGGCATTTCCGCCACGGTGGCTATCAGGCACAACCCCACCACTCCAAGAAGTATTATGGTAAGCACCCTTCTAACCACGCTTCCCGGGAGAATAAAAAGAATATAGAAGGCGGTTATCATGGCAAGAAAAAAGAATAGAACAATTATAGGGTCATCCAGCATTTTACTCCCTCCCCGTACAAGGATGGGTGGAGGAGGATTTACTCCTCTCTCCTGGTCTTACTTACAGTTGCAATCAACAACAGCGTGGTCACTCCCGCTCCCAGCGCAGCTTCGGTAATAGCGACGTCGGGCGCGCTAAGCTGAAGCCAGATAATAGCCATCACCAGCCCGTAAGAAGCAAACACGATCACCGCACTGAGCATGTCGCGCAAGTGGGCCACCGCCAAAGCGCAAACCACCAGAAATGTTAATATTAAATGGTCCAGGGCAAAAAATACGTCTTCTAAAATCACTTCTTGCTTTCCCCCTTGAGGTAATTATGATCAAACTTTTTTACCGGAGGAAAACCGGTGACCCAGGCAGCCTTGGCAATCACGTGTGCCGCTGTCGGGTTGGTTACCCAGATAAACCCGGCAATTATTATCAGCTTTACCGCTTCCGGTAAAGCTGACTGGAACGCCACGGCCAAAAGAACCAGGCCGGCTCCCATGGTGTCGCACTTGGTGGTAGCATGCAGGCGAGTATAAACATCCGGCAGCCGATACAGCCCTACCACGCCTACCGCCAGGAAGAACAGCCCGCCGACGCCCAAAATAATGGTAAGTATATTTCTAATGTATTCCCAGATAAGAAGCAAAACTTCCACTTGCCACAAACCTCCCGCTTATTCCAGGGCTCCCTTTTCCATGTACTTGGCCACCCCGATAGTAGCAATAAAAGCCATAAGGGCGTACACCATGGCAATATCCAGGTAATAGTGGTAACTGTAATAAAACGAGATCAGGGCGATAATTACCACAGTTTTGGTACCTATAATATTAATGGCTACTACCCGGTCCGGTGCAGAAGGCCCGATAATGGCCCTGCCCAGGCACAAGAAAACCAGCGCCATAACAATAACCGCGCTGTAGCTAGTAAGAGTGTTTTCAATGAAATAATCCATGACATTATTCCTCCATATGCTTTAATTCATCTATCAGTTCCCAGTCCAGCATACTCATGGCGTTTTCTTCGGTAAGAGCATGCACCATCATCTCTTCATCGGTACAAAAAACAGTCAGGGTGCCGGGTGTAAGGGTAATAGAATTGGCCAAAAGCACCCGGCTGGCCTCCTTTTTAATTTCCGGCCTGAAGTGGATTACCCCCGGGTGTATAGGCAGCCGGGGGCTAAGTACCAGTACGGCTACCTGAATATTGGCTTTAAAAACAGCAATAAAAAAGTCCTTGATATACAAAAGGAGCCAGGTTGCATTTTTAAAAGTAAACAGGGGCCTTTCTCCTTCGTATATCAAAATATCCCGGTTAAAATAAGTCACCCCCAGGCTTACTACCAGCCCGGTGACCGCTACCTGCCAGTCCAGGGTGCCCGCGATTATTAGCCAGAAAAGGGTCAAAATTATAAACATGCCCCAAAATGAACTCCCCAGGTTGCGCAAAGCAAAAACCTCCGCTTCACAGTGTAATGCCCCTACTTTTCTTCACGCCGGTATGCACCGCTTTTACCGCCGCTTTTGCCAAGCAAGTAAGTGTCCTGTATTTCTATCCCGCGGTCCATGGATTTACACATATCATAAACGGTCAGTGCAGCTACAGAAACCGCGGTAAGCGCTTCCATTTCCGCCCCGGTCCTGGCAGTGGTAATTACCAGGCTTTCCACCCGCAGGGAGTTTTCCGCGGGATAACTAAATTCCAGGGAAACCTGGTCCAAAAAAAGAGGGTGGCTCAGCGGGATCAGTTCAAAAGTCCGCTTGGCAGCCATAATACCGGCCAGCCTGGCGGTTCCCAGCACCTCCCCTTTTGCCACCTGCTCATCTTTAACCGCCCGGAGCGTCTGCGGCTGCATAATTATGTGGGCACAGGCCCGGGCTTCCCTGCGGGTTACTTCTTTCTCTCCCACATTTACCATGTGTGCTCTGCCGCCTTGGTCAAGATGGGTAAAACTATTCATGATTGAAGTTCCCCTGTTCTAGTCAATTTTCTTTATTTTTCAACACTTATCTGCTTTGAAATCTATTTTCATTTATTCGTTCTAAAAATAACAATTTCCTTCTTGCGTTTTAAAAAATATCGCTGCTGCGTTACTTTCTTAATTTTCTCAATTTAAGCCGGGGCAGTTTTTCCACCGCAGCATGTTGCTCCCCTAAAGCCTTGATAGCTCCCTGCTTGCATTTGGCCACGCATTCACCGCAACCATCGCACTTATCCACGTCTATAACGGCCAGGTTGTCTTCCATGGTAATGGCTTCCTGTGGGCAGGCCTTGGTGCAGGCTTTACAGCCGTTGCATCCTACCGGGCAAGCTTTAACTACCGACTTGCCCCGGTCCCGGGAGTTGCACATGACCAGTTTGTTCCGGTAGTCCCGGGGTATCATGCCAATTATACCCCTCGGGCAGTAATTTGCACATACACCGCATCCTTCGCATGCTTCTTCGTCTATTAGGGGAAGGCCATTGTCTCCCATTTTCATGGCTCCAAAAGGACAGGCCTCCACGCAATCGCCCAGCCCCAGGCAGCCATAAGCACAGGCTTTAAAACCTCCGCCCATTTTATCCGCGTGCTTACAGCTGGGAGAGCCGTCATAAACAAAACGTTCTACTGCAGTTTGCCTGTCGCCGTCGCAAAAGACCACTGCTTTCTTGGGCACGCTTTCTACTCCTTCTTTGCCCAGGATTTGGCAAATTTCGCTTACCGTATCCTTTCCACCCGGTATACAGCCGCCGACATCCGCGTTTCCGCTGCAGACCGCTTCGGCAAAGTTATTGCAACCGGCATAACCACACGCCCCGCAATTAGCACCCGGGAGGACTTCACTGATCTGCTCTACTCTTTCATCTACTTCCACGGCAAAAACCCTGGCTGCAACCGAAAGCAGTATACCAAAAATGGCACCCAGCCCCCCCAGGGCCAAAGCCGCCTGTAGCAATACTTCTACTTTTATTTCTTCCATAATCCAGCCTCCTCTCATTTCACCGGTTATAATTTATTCTCGGTATCTTCAACTTCCTCCAGCAAGGGCTGAGGATATTACAGGATTACGGATTACAGGGAAAGCATACCCTGGAAACCGTTAAACGCCAAAGAAAGGATGCCGGCTGTAAGCAGGGTAACCACCGGCCCCTGCAGCCTCTCGGATATGTCCGATTCTTCCACCCTTTCCCTGATGCCAGCCAGAAGAACCAGGGCCACAGCAAACCCGATAGCAGCGGCAAAGGCAAATACAACCGCTTCTATGAAAATAAACTCTTCCTGGATGGCCAGAAGGGCAGCCCCCATTATAGCACAGTTAGTGGTTATCAGGGGCAGGAATATACCCAATCCCTGGTAAAGCGCCGGGCTTACCTTGCGCATCACTGTCTCCACCAGCTGCACCAGGGAAGCAATAACCAGGATAAAAGCCACAATCTGCAGGAACATCAGGTCAAAAGGCTCCAGCACAAAGTGGAAAATAAGCCAGGCTACCACGGTAGCCATGGTCATCACAAACACTACAGCCATGCTCATACCCAGTGCTGTCTCCATCTTCCGGGAAACACCCAGGAACGGGCAGATGCCTAAAAACTGGTGCAGTACCAGGTTGTCTACCAGGATGTATATGAAGATTATCGCCATAAGATTTCCAAACTCCATTTTGCTACCCCCTTTTAAGATCAGGTGTATTAAGAAAGGTTACTACTCTATTTTGAACTTCCTGAAGAAAGCGTTAACCAGGACCAGCAGCACTCCCAGGGCTATAAATGCTCCCGGGGGGAGGGTCATGACGCCCATGGGATCAAAGCCGGAACCCATAACGTTTAATTCCCCGACAAAATAACTTATGGTGCCATCTCCCAAAATCTCCCGTACAGCGGAAAGGAGCACTAATGCTATAGTAAAGCCTATACCCACTCCTATCCCGTCCAGCAGGGAGCGCAGCACCGGCTGCTTGCTGGCAAATGCCTCCGCTCGACCCAGGATCATGCAGTTCACCACGATCAGGGGGACAAAAATCCCCAGTTCATCGTGCACCGGGGGCACAAAGGCCTCCAAGACCATGTCTACCATGGTAACAAAAGTAGCGATTACCACGATAAAGCAGGGTATACGAACGCTCTTAGGAATAAAGCTGCGCACCATGGAAATCACCACGTTGGCACAAAGAAGAACTATAGTGGCGGCGACACCCATTCCCAGCCCGTTATCCACGGCAACAGTAACCCCCAGCACGGGACACATGCCCAGCAGGAGGCGAAAAACCGGGTTTTCTTTTAAGATACCTCTACTTATATCATTCACCAAAGTACTCACTTGTTTCACCTCCGAACCAGTTTAATCTTCCAGGGCTTATCTTAACGCGTTATCCACCGCTTCTATAATGGCTTCGCTGCTTTCCGTAGCGCGGGTTATTGCATCCACTTCTACTTCTTGCTCTTCTATGATGTAGCGTGGTATTAGTCTACCGGCAAGCTCTTCCGCTTGTTTACCATCTCCAAACTCGGTAATTTCCACCTCCAGCACTTCCCCTTCTTCGACTATTACTTCCACTTTTATCGGCTCCCCGGAATGGCCGGCAGCTTCACCCCGGTATTTTCCGTCCGGGACCTGCGAAATATCTATGGGAGCTTCTTCTTCTACTCCCAGTATATCTATGGCAAACTGCTGTACCGCCTCATCTACCGAATCCCGGAGCCCCTGGGTAGAAATGGTCGCCCCGGTTCTATGATCTACCTCTTCGCTTATATCATCTTCGTAGCTTTTTCCAGAAAACTTTTCCAGGAAACCCTCTTCTTCTATAGCATCGCCTATACCGGGGGTTTCTTCGTGGGCCACCACCCTGATTCCTTTAACGTTTCCTTCCATGTCTATACCCAGGTAGTAGGTTATATCTCCCCCGTAACCGGGGGCATTATTTTCTATCATCACCCCTATCTCTTCCCCCTCGTGATCAAAGACAAACTCATATTTAACCTCGCCTATTTCTTTCTCCTCTACATCTTCCACATCGCCCATATCCGGGAAAAACTCTTGCAGGATTTCCTGGCGCTCTTCTTCCCGGTTTTGTTCTATCACCGGCTTAGTAATTTCCTCCAGTCCGGTCAAAAGAAGAGCCGACGCTACCGCCACGCAAATGAGGGTAATAATATTCCGGGTCATATCAGCTTTTCACCTCCCCAAACTTTTTGGGAACAGTATATCTATCAATAATGGGAGTAACCGCGTTCATGAGCAGGATGGCAAAAGTAACCCCTTCCGGATAAGCCCCGTACAGGCGGATTATCATGGTTATAACCCCGCAGCCTACACCAAAAAGCAGGCGCCCGAGCGGGGTAACCGGGGAGGTTACCATATCCGTAGCCATGAAAAATGCTCCCAACATCACCCCCCCGGCCAGTACGTGAAATACGCCGGTCATTAAAACGCTGTCCATGTAAAACCCGTCACCCAGCAGCATACCCAGGATAAACACGGTACCAATATACCCGCCGGGGATGCGCCAGTCAATATGGCCTTTATAAAAAAGCCAGAAAGCCCCAATAAGGATGGCTATGGCCGAAGTCTCTCCCAGGGAGCCGGTCACGTTGCCCACAAGCAGCTCCTGCCAACCGGTTCCCATGGCAACAATTTCGGCTTCCAACGGGGTGGCCGCAGTTTCCACATCTGCACCCGCCACATTGCGGGAAAAATTCAACACCCCGGGTACAGGCCAAAAGTCACTTCCGCCCACCATCAAGGTGCCCCAGGACATGACCAAAATAGCCCTTCCCACCAGGGCGGGGTTAAATATATTGTTGCCGACACCGCCAAAAAAGTGCTTGGCAATAAGGATGGCACAAGCCGAGCCAACAGCCGGTATCCACAACGGCGCATTGGGCGGCAGGGTCAGGGCCAACAGCAATCCCGTAACTGCTGCGCTGCCGTCGCTCATAATATCCGTTTTCATCTTCAGCACCGCCTCGGTAACCATGGCGGCCAGCACACCTACTACTATGGTCACCAGAGCATAGTAGCCGAAAATAAGCACCGAGGCAAGGGCTACCGGAAAAAGAGCAATTATTACATCTATCATGATGCTGGTAATAGTTTCCGGCGTCCGCAGGTGAGGAGATGACGAGACTACCAGTTTGCTGTTCAACGTTTATCCCTCCAGTCCTAAAATAAAATCAACTCCAGTTTTACTGTTTCTTCTGTGCCATTATTTCGGCTTTTATTATTTTAATCCACTGCGTTAAAGGCCGAGAAGCCGGGCATACGTAAGTACAGCAGCCGCATTCTATACAGTCCAGGGCATGGTACTCTTCGGCTACTTCCACCTGTCCTTTTTCACCTGCACGCCCCAGAAAACTGGGAATCAAGTTTATGGGGCAAACATCCACACACTTGGCACAACGTATACAGGAATTTATTTCACTGTAGGAGATTTCGCTTTCCGTTAATACCAGTATGCCGGAAGTGCCTTTCAACGCAGGTATATCCAGTTCAGGCTGCGCCATACCCATCATGGGCCCGCCTATGATTACCTTGCAGGCATCGTCGCGCATTCCGTTGCACTGCTCTATTATTTCTTCCACTATGGTGCCTACCCGCACCATCAGGTTGGCGGGGGTATTGATACCGGCACCGGTAACCGTCAGCGGTCTTTCAATCAGCGGCTTCCCTTCCCGTATAGCCTGAGCAATAGCCCTGCTGGTTCCCACGTTCTGGTTTACTACCCCTACATCCATGGGAAGCCCCCCGGAAGGAACCTGCCTGCCGTTAATAGCCTCAATGAGCATCTTTTCCGCTCCCTGGGGATACATGGTGGGCAGAGGAACTACAATAATGTTGCTTTCTTTTTCAGCCATCTCCTGCATGGTCTTGATAGCATCGGGTTTGTTTTCTTCAATACCTATAATCCCGTTTTCCACTCCCAGGACCTTCATCATGGCTTTGAGCCCAAAAACCACCCCTTCCGGGTCCTCAATCATGGTGCGGTGGTCCGCGGTAAGGTGAGGTTCGCATTCCGCCCCGTTTAATATCAGGGTGTCGATCATCTTTTCCGGGGGCGGGGAAAGTTTTACGTGTGCGGGGAAAGCCGCCCCTCCCATGCCTACAATTCCGGCTTCCCTGATGATATTTAAAATTTCCTTGGGTTCCATCTCTTCCACGGACTTTCCGGGAGGTTTAACCTCCTGAGACCACTCGTCGTTGCCATCGGCTTCGATAATTACTGATTTCACCTTTGCTCCCGTGGGATGGTTATACGGTTCAATGGCGGTTACTTTGCCCGAAATGCTGGCGTGTATGGGAGCTGAAACAAAAGCTTCCGTGTCACCAATTTTTTGTCCTACTTTTACTTCGTCTCCCACTTCTACCAGGGGTTCACATGGGGCTCCAATGTGTTGCTGCATGGGTATTACTACCCGCTCCGGTAGCTTGCTTCCCACAATAGAAAGCCGCTGCGTTACCTCTTTATGGCCTTCTGGATGTACTCCACCTTTAAAAGCCTTGGCCTTCATAGTTTTCCACCCCTTCAGAATTGTTTTAAAATTTACTTCTGTATTCCGGCTTTAATCTTCGTCATTAATCATCAAAATCCCTGCCCACTAGTTATTTTTTTCTCATAGTCAAAAGTTCTTTAATTTTCTGTATGTTGGCATTTTTCTATTATTATTGTTCATAATAGAAAGGCCGGGAAGGTATTCCTCCCCGGCCTTTCTGCTTGTTTCCGGTATTGATTTTATTCTTCTTCTTCTTCTTCTTCATTGTTGTCTTCTTCATCGTTGTCTTCTTCTTCATCATTTTCCTCTTCTTCTTCTTCTTCATCGTTGTCTTCTTCTTCATCGTTGTCTTCATCGTTGCCCGGATCCGGATCCAGTCCGTTTTCTTCTCCGTTGTCAGGATCCTCAACCGGCTCCTCACAGCCCGCTACAAAGGAAAAAGCGACCACCATAAGAAGCGCTAACAACAAGACCCCCAGCTTTAACTTCATTTTACACAAACACCTCCTTTTAATTTTAAGGTTTTCCGGTTTGCTTTTTGTAACTACCCGGAAACTACTGCCATGCCCGTGGATAAGTTCTTTCTTTTTATCTCAGTCCCACCGCTGCATTGCGCTGCGCTGCTGAACATTTGAACCACCCCCGCGGGCACAGCAGGGGTTTAGCTTACCGGGTTTCTTACCCGGCCCGAGCAGGTACATATTTTTTGGGAAAACCCTATAGTATATTATACTATACTAACCTGATAATTCCTGCAAAAAAATTTGGCATTTACAATATATATTAGGCCGGGCAATTAACCTGCAAATAATTTATTTATACCTGAAATGATTTATTTATACTTGCCTGGAAACCGAATTGCTGCGGCATTCCGGGCAAACCTGGAGATAAGACCTGAGCTCTCTAAAAGAGATTTCCCTTAAATCAATCAGGCTCCAGGTGCACCGGCACACGCTGCAAACCCTGGGCTGGATAAGAGAAAAAACAGCGGCAAACAAAATACCTATCCAGCCTATACCGAATAAAAATAATATCACGGGGGAACGAACTTCTTCCCAGGCAAAATCAACTACTGCAGCCCCTACCAGCAAACCGGCGCTAATGATAAACAGTATTCGCATACGTACTCCTCTTTAAAATAATATTTATTACACCAACCACCCGCTATATGCCTCTAAAAACCCCAAAGTAGAAAATTATCATCAGGACAAAAATTAAAACGGTTCCAATGAGCAGCTGATCCAGGTTAATATTTTTGATACTCTGCCCCACGTTTTCCAGAAAGTCGCCCGTGCTGGAAATTACTTTTTTGCCTATACTGCCCGCGGGGAGAAACACCAGGTATTCAATGCTGACCCAGGCCGGTACCGGCAGCCCCCTGTGCAAGGGGCCAGCAAGAATGGCAAACAGCACTATCCCCCCACCCACCAGCTTGAGCGCCGCCAGTATCCCGTCAAAATCATAAAGGTTGGAAAACGCCACATGGCCGTGATCGGCGGCATAAGGCAGCACCCCTCCAATAATTTCCGGCCACACTCCCAGCACTATACAGAGCACCGAAGTTACTACTATGGATGCTTGCATACTAACCGTAGGTAATTTAAACTCCCGGGACCGCGCCTTGATAAACCCGAAATATACAAACTTGCAGAAAGAGACAGTGGTCCCTATACTGCCTATAAGCAGCATCCACTCTACCGCACCCATACCTTCCGTGGCGTATTTCAGCATATGTTTGCTAACGTAACCGTTAAACAGGGGAACCCCTGCAATGGCCAGGGCCCCTATAACCGCCCCCGCAGTAGTAAGGGGCAACACCTTCCATACGGGCCGGGCCGGTTTTTTCTTGCTTTTTTCTTGGTGGTGATGAGACAGGTCGTGCAGGTTTTCCGATCCCGTGGCATAAAGCACTACTCCCGCAGTCATGAAAAGCAGGGATTTGTACAGGAGGTTGTTGGCCAGGTGCAACATCCCGCCATCCACGGCCAGCGAAGCGCCAAGCCCCACCCCGGCCACCATGTAGCCTACCTGGCTTACAATATGGTAAGAAAGAAGGCTGCGCATGTTCTTCTGCATGAGAGCACAGCATATACCTACAATGCACATGGAAGCCCCCATAAAGGCAATGGCGTGCTCTATTCCCTCGTAAGGGCCCAGCACCCGGGCCAGGGCGTAAACGCCTACTTTGGTGGTAAGGCCCGCCAACAGCACACTGGTAAAGGGAGAAGCGGAAGGATAGCCCCACGCCACCCATATATGAAAGGGAAGAAAAGCCGCTTTAAAAGCAAAGCTTAGCAAAAAGAAGGCCAACCCTGCTTCGGGAACGGCCAGCTCCGTCGACCCGGTGGCCGCATAATGCTGAATAATCCCCACAAAAAACATTAGCCCCCCTATAAGATGGAACAAAAGAAAGCGGTAACCCATAAGGTAAGACTGTCGGGTATTGTTAAGAAAAATCAGCCCGGCGGTGGTTATGGTTAAAAGCTCCCAAAACAAAAACATGGTTACAAACTCGTTGGATAAAACCACGCCAATTACCCCGGCCAGGGCCCAGAAGGAGAGCATCTGTTCACCCGGCTTAGCATTCTGAAGCCCAAAGAGAAGGGCCAGTATACCCAGTACTGTAAAACCCAGTGCCATAAACTGGCTGTAAGCGTGACCCTTAAAACTTAACGCAATCAAAGCATCCTCCGGGGAAAATACAGAGAAAGACCCCGTTACCCCTCCCTGGAAGTTGTAAAAGGAAAGATAGGCCAGCAATAAAAACAAGAGAAGCATTAAAGCGTGGCGCCCCCTGTCCGGCAGAAAAAGAAGAGCCGGCGAAACCAATACGGGCACCAGTATGGATAAAACCAGGAAACCTTCGATCTTTACCACTCCCTTTCAAAGATGCTGTAAACGCCATATCCTTAAATAAAGAATAGTGGTAACCGCACCGTACGGGAAGAATTTGTTAATCATTTCACTCCCGGCACAATTAATTTTATTCTACAGCAGAAAAATAATTCCTGCTAAAAAGTTAAAATTCCCTGAATATTTAAACCTTTATAAGCGGGGGCAGGTGAAGCCTGGTTGCCCGGGGCGCCCTTTACACCAGGCATTTCCGGGCTTCGGCTATTACATAAAGTGAACCGCACACCAAAACCAGGTCTTCCGTGGAGGCGCGGTTTAAAGCTTCTTCTACCGCTTCTTTTACCTCCGGTACCGCCAGGACCGGGCCAGAAGTATAATGGCGTGCTTTAGAGGCTATTTCTTCCGGATCGGTCCCCCTGAAAATCGGGGGAAGGGTAACCAGGGTTTCTGCGGCCAGGGGCGCAAGGAAGCTCAGCATCAGGGAAGCGTCCTTGTCCTTAAGTATACCCAGCACCAGGATAAGTCGGCGGTAGCTAAAATGCTCCCTGACCGCCCGGGCCAGGTTTTCCACCGCGGCCGGGTTATGCGCCCCATCCAAAACCACCCGGGGGAAGCTCTGCACCACTTCCATGCGCCCCGGCCAGCTTACCCCTTTCAAACCCCGGCGTATATGGCTTTCACCCAGGGGCAAACCCCGGTCATTCAGTATCTCCAGCGCCGCCAGGGCCGTAGAGGCGTTTACCACCTGGTAGTCACCCAACAAGGGGAGAAAGAGCTCCGAAAGTTCCATCCCCGGGCCGTAAAAATGAAAATACTGGCCCTCCTCTACAGGCCGCCTGTCTCCACAGAAAGCCTGATCTCCCCCGGGGTCGTTTTTCCCGGAGCCAAT
The DNA here is from genome assembly GCA_003554525.1 of Syntrophomonadaceae bacterium. Taxonomy (GTDB): domain Bacteria; phylum Bacillota; class Dethiobacteria; order DTU022; family PWGO01; genus PWGO01. Next base: position 11,707 of record PWGO01000043.1, read on the forward strand.
ATCCCTGCCTTCCCGGAAGCGCACCCGGCAGAGGGGAGCCTGCTGCTGCCGGCATTTTTCTTCTATTACCTGAAACACGACGGGATCTTCCGCGGCGGTTACCACCGGGACGCCTTCTTTAATTATCCCTGCTTTCTCCCGGGCTATCCCGGCAATATCTTCCCCCAGGTAATCCACGTGTTCGCGGCTTACATTGGTGATTATTGAAACCAGGGGAGTGATAACGTTAGTGGCATCCAGTCGCCCCCCGAGGCCCACTTCCAGGATCACCACCTGGGGATTATGGCGGGCAAAGTAGCGGAAAGCCAGGG
>PWGO01000149.1 GCA_003554525.1 Syntrophomonadaceae bacterium
GGTTTAGGCAGTGGCAGCAGAGAGCCTGCAGGATGAATACCTCTATTTGCTGCCCGATACCGCCTTCTTCCTGAAGAAGAACAGCCATCCTTTCTGCCAGAGACAAAGCTTCCCGGGGCCTACCCAGGTACAGCAGGGCGCGGACCAGGGTGGTGTACTGGTAATAATGCAGGAGTGTAATCTCATCGTGCTTGGACAAGTTGCAGGTTTGCACCCATTTTTCCACTTCTTCATGGTCGCCCCTTTTAATGGCCAGCCTGGCCTAAGCGGGGAGACTGGTGTACCTGTTGATGTAGAAAATACTTCTATTGAAGATGCTTTAAACAGAATGGGAATGGAAAAAGGGATAACCGAGAAGCGCATTTTTGATTTGCGCGAAAACTAAGCCGGGAAAATTTTAAGTAACTACTCAGGCTGGGAAAAGTTACAGGTTAGAAGTTAGAAGTTAGAGGGGGGAGGCTAGAGGTGAGAATAAAGGCCCCCGGAAAAGGGTTTCAAGTTTCACCACTTTGGCGAGCTGCTGATAGACAAGCTTAAAGACGAGTTTCCTTCTATCGTTGACCGGGTGAGTGACTATCTATACCGACAGGAGAAGGTGGGGCGTGAAATTGAAAGAGCCCGGGAGTTTTACCAGGAAAGGGATGGAAAGCACAACTTGCGAAAGAAAATCCTTTTTGTTAGCGGTTCCGTAGGTCTAGGGCATGTTACCAGGGATGTGGCGATAGCTGAAGAAATAAGGAAACAAAACCCCCGGGTAGATATTTATTGGCTGGCGGGCAACCCGGCTAAAAGAGTACTACGGGAAAAGGGGGAGGACCTGATAAGGGAAGCCGCGGAATTCTATGATGAAAGCCAATCTATAGAGAAAGCCACAAGAAGTTTTCATTTAACCCCCTTCAAGTTTGCTTTTCATTTACAAAAAGCGTGGAAACACAATACCCTGCTTTTCAAAAAAACAGTGGAGAATTTTCCTTATGATTTGGTAATTGGGGATGAGGCTTACGAGGTATCTCTTTATTTGGGATACAAACCGCGGGTAAAGAATTTTCCCTTTGTTATGATTTATGATTTTATAGGCCTGGATGCCACCTCCTCCAGTCCTTTAGAAAAGATAGCCGTTTTTTTAGTCAACCAATCTGGGTTTCCCGGTTAATAAAAAAAGGGGTCGAAGATTTAACTGTTTTTGTAGGGTTGCCACTTTTACCTGTTCTGATTATTTAATCTTCAGTAAGGTAAAAATATATTTCTGCCTCCTCAAATATTTTCACTTCCACATTTTCTTTGGTTTCGGGATTGTATCCGCTGCTGTCGGCTTGCACATCATACGTGCCCAGGGGCACCTTCAGTGAAAATTCTCCCAAATGGTCACAGGAAGTAGAAGCAATTAACTCCCCGTTTTGGTAAACAGTAATTACAGCATCTGCCAAAATTTCGGGAGGGTCTCCACCCGTTACCTTGCCTTTTATATAGTTTTTAACCTCTCCCTCTTCTACGTTAACCACGGAAGAAGCGGTTTTACCTTTCCACTTGGCGTAAACGGTGGTGGTACCGTATTCCACCCCTGCCACTTTTCCGTCTTCTCCCATCTCCACTACATCTGTGTCATCACAAGTCCATTTTGCTTCCCCGGTTACTCCTACATGGCTGTCGTCTTCATAAACCGCTAAGGCGGTAAACTCGAAGGTTTCACCCGCCTCTAAAGTCTGCTCTCCCTCGGGTATAACCAGGTCCACCAGTTCTATTATCTCCCCATAATCAACATCTACGTCCATGTTTTCCAGCTCCCGGATATTCTGCACATCTTCCAGGCCTTCCCTCAAGTCAAGATCATTGTATTCCATGTCTATGTAGACGTCGTCTTTCTGGTAATTTATATCCAACAGCGGTGAAATGTCGCTTACCTGGTTGCGGTCTATAAAGAGCATGCTCAATTCCTCGAGGCCAGAAAGGGGAGAGATGTCGCTGACAGAATTTCTGGATAAATTCAAATTGTACAAATCCGTCATCCCGGAAAGAGCAGAAATATCTTCTACCTGGTTGTCGGCAAGTATTAACCTTCCCAAGTGGTTAAGTTCCGATAGCGGTGCAATATCACTTATTTCGTTGTATTTCCATTCTCCTTCATCTGCATCGTATCTGCTGCTTAAGTCCAGAGATATGAGGCTTTGCAAGTGCTGGATTCCTTCCAGGGATTCAATACCCCGGCCCCGGGCATTTAAACTTTCCAGGTCCGCCACTTCACTCTGGTAAATAGTGCCTTCCGGTTTATCTATGGCTTCCCTTACTGCTTCTTCCAGCTCGGGATCCGCAAATTCTACTGCTGTGTCCTCCACAAATTTGGACCGCACCGTCATGCTTTCGTATATAATTATACTCTCTTCGGGTGACTGGGAATCAATGCCCATCCAGTAATCAAAAACGTAGCTTTCATCGGGGATCGCTTCCAGCTTGATTTCAGTGCCTTCTTTAAATTCTCCTATATATTCGGTGCCGGTTACTTCCCACTGCTGCTCCTTCTCTTCTACCTCCACTATAACCGTGCCCTCTCCGGGAGGTTCATCGGCAACGACCGATAACCCGTATTCATCTACTACTTCTACTTCCACGGCAGTCGTTTCAC
>PWGO01000119.1 GCA_003554525.1 Syntrophomonadaceae bacterium
AGGGAATCAGTACAGCGACGATGACCTGGCGGATATGATGCTGGATCTCCAGGCCAGGGGGTGCCACAACATTAACCTGGTAACCCCTACCCACGTAATGCCCCATATACTTAACGCTGTAAAGAAAGCCCTGGAGAAGGGGCTGTATCTCCCCTTGTGTTATAATACTGGCGGGTATGAGCTGGAGGAAAACATACAGCTTCTGGATGGCATTGTGGATATTTACCTGCCGGACCTGAAGTTTATGGATGGAGAAATGTCGGATAAGTATATAGTCCGGGGGGCTACCGATTATCCCGAGAGCGCCCAGGAATCTATTAAGGAGATGCACCGCCAGGTGGGTGTACTTTCCCGGGACGAAGACGGTATAGCTAAAAGGGGGCTTATGCTCCGCCACCTGGTTATGCCCAACCGGGTATCTAGCCCCAGGGAGTTTGTTTACTGGGTAGCTGAACACCTGCCGAAAGACACCTACGTAAATATTATGGCCCAGTACCGGGTAGCGCACCAGGCTTACGATTATGAAAAAATTGATGAAGCTATTGAGCCGGAAGAATTTATTGAAGCCATGGAGTGGGCTAAAGAAGCTGGACTGACCAAACTGGACAAAAGATCTTTAGAAAACCTGGAAAGATTCCGGCGCAAGCTAAACTAAAGCGGGTATCAAACCGGTATTATCTATTCCGTTGGAAATAGAGCATATAGAATGCAGCATTTTGCCGGGAGCATTAAAAGTGTTTTTTGACTGAGCCAACCTGCAGAGATAAAGCGCAGGGCCAGGGCTAGCTCCATATCCCCGGTATCTCCCGGCCGCAGTAAGCGCACCGGTTGTTTTCTACATGCAGCTCCTCGATCACGAACCCAATCCGCTTTATAATTTTTTCCCCGCACTGGGGACAAAATGTATTTTCTCCTTCGTGTTCGGAGACACCGGCCACGTAAACGTACTCCAGCCCCGCTTCAAAGGCCGCCTCCCGTGCTTTGTCCAGGGTAGAGGCGGGCGTGCGCGGCAGGTCGGAAAGCCGGTACAGGGGATAGAACCGGGCAAAATGCAGGGGCACCCGGGGGCCCAGCTCTTGGGCTATCCACCGGCACATTTCTTTTATCTGTTCCATGTCGTCGTTTAAAGTAGGTATCAATATGTTGGTGATTTCCAGAAACACATCTTTTTCCCGGATCAGCTGGAGGGCCTCCAGCACGTGTTCCAGTTCGCCTCCCACCACTTCACGGTAAAAGGAAGGATCAAAACCCTTTAAGTCCACGTTTACCGCATCCATTTTATCAAGTATCTTTTGTAGCGGCCCGGGTTTAATATATCCTGCAGTGTGCATCAGGTTGAGCATCCCCGCTTCTTTGGCCAGTTCGGCTACATCCTCCATGTATTCGTAAAAGATTACCGGCTCGCCAAAAGCATAGCTTACGGAACGCACCCCGGCGTCCCGGGCGTACTGCATCACCCTTTCGGGAGGCATGTTGTACGCGTAAACGTCTTCCGGGTTTTCCAGGGCCATATCCCATACTTCACAAAATTTGCACTCCAGGTTGCAGCCCGCGGTAGATATAGAAAGGGCCCGGCTTCCGGGAACCACGTGGAAAAAAGGCTTTCTTTCCACCGGGTCTTCCTGCAGCAGGGCCGGGTTACCGTAAGCAAGGGTGTAACCTTTTCCTTCGCGGTTCTCCCGCACCCGGCAGGCTCCCCTTTCGCCCTCTTCCAGTTCGCACTCTTTAGGGCACAGCTCGCAGCGCACCTGCCCCTTTTCCAGGGTGGTAAACCAGGGGGAAGGAGTAGGGTTAACCAGCCCCTTTTTCCCTTTCTGGTTTTGCTTTTTTTCTTTTTCCAGGGCATCTTCACTGTCTGGGCTCTCCGGCGCACATCCCAAAAGGCCGGCCATCCCAAGGAAGCACAGGCCGCTGCCTGTTTTTTTAAAAAGTTCCCGGCGGTTAATTTTACCCCGGTTAATATTCTCCTCTTTCATGAAGGGCCTTTCCCTCCTTCAGTCTTCATTCTTTAGCCTTTTCCCTCTCCGGCGGTTTAGATCCGCCACCTTACTATTAAGAGTACCACAAAAGCAGCGGTGCTTGCAATGCTTGCCAGCAAACATCCCTGGTTTATAAATTGTAGATATATTTTTTCATATATCTCTGGTGTTATTAAGTGTCCTATACAGCAATGCTTTAAACTTCCAGGCGTAGTGGGATTGAGCAAAGCTTTTCTCTATTAACTACCTGAAAAAGTAGTTGAAACTCATCAAACGTAAATGTAAAATATTATTAAAATAGGAATTAACCGAATTTGTAATCACTCAAAATTATTGTCGTATAATACAAAATATTGCTCAAGTTTAACCGATAAAAGCGTTTATTATTAGAGGAGCAATTAAGGTCTCGTCGGTTTGTTCAAGTAGATATCGCATGCGCGGCACCTCCAGGTAGAGCCCAATAATTGAAAAAATGCTTAAATATATATTATAATTATATAATTTGGTATTAAAGGAGAAAATAGTTTTATGTGGGATATTGACTCTAGTTTGAGTAATGTGCAATGCGAAATTTTAAAAAAGGTTGCATTGGGTAAGAAAGAAAAAGAAATAGCTTCGGAAATTAGCCTCTCTATAAATACAGTTAAATACCATAAAAAAGAAATATTTACAAAATTACAGGTAAATTCTGTTGGTGAAGCTATTTATAAAGCCGTTAAATTCGATTTATTAGATTAAGATTAAATTAATAAGAAAGGGGGGTGAGGAATGAAAAAAAAGTTATTTCTAAAAAAGCCGTATACTCAAAGTAAGCCTTGTTTAGCGTGTACAACCTGTGGAGCAACTAAGATGCTTTCCATGCTTGGTCTTATGCATGATGAGTAAACAATGTGCCTGCGTTCATGCAAGTGCATATCCTATGCACTTGCATGAACATTTTTCTAAATTTTTAAACTTCACCATTATACAAGGAGTTATTAATATGAATATTATGGATATGTATATCTTACCTAATTACAAAGTAAAGTTGTTTAATTATCCTAATAATCAATATTTTGTCTTTACATATAATTCAGCTGGTGAAAAACAATTCATGGATGTTAATGAAGATGCTTTTCATATTCTAAAAGTAATTGATGGTTGTAAAACCAATAAGGAAATATTTGAAGATCTAGTTTCAAAATACGAAATATCTTTAAGTACTTATAAAGAATTCTTACAAGAATCTATTAATAGAAATATTTTGTTATTATCATCAGTGCCTAACAATAGAGAATTTGAAATAATTGGAGACGGCGAAACTTTATTTCCTCGACATATTGGGTTAGAAATAACTAATCAATGTAATGCAAAATGCAAATATTGTTATAATGAATCTTCGCCAAAAGAAAACTCAAAATTATCATTGGAAAAAACAAGTAAAGTACTTGAATTATTTAGCGAATATGGTGTTAATACAATAGAAATAACTGGCGGAGAGCCGCTTATACATGATAATATTGTTGAAATACTTAAGTTATTGTTTTATGAGTATCAATTTGAAAAGGTGTCTATTTTAACAAATGGGATATATATAAATAATAATATTATCTATATATTAAAAAATAATAAGGATAAAATAGGGAGAGTACAAGTTAGTTTAGATGGTTCGAACGAAAGAATTAATGAAAAGATACGCCAAACTAAAAATACATTTAGTAAATCTATTTCAACTATAAAAAAATTAATAGAGAACAAAATATCAGTTGATATTGATGTGATTGCTAACAAGGATAACATTAATGATTTGAAGCACATTTGTGAATTAACCAGGGGGTTGGGTGTTAGAAGCATTTCAATAAGTCATGAATTACAAATGGGTCGTGGTGAAGACAGTTATGAACCAGTGTGTGAAAATTTATTAAAAGAAATAATTGAAGATTTAATATTGAAATACGAAGACCTTATAGAAAACAAAAGAGCACATGAAAAATATAATGATTATGAAAACTTTGAAAAGAACTGTGGAGCAGGATGGAGATCAGTAACTGTAGATACTCAAGGTAATGTAAGAATTTGTCCAACGAGTAGTATAACTTTAGGTAATCTTTTTATGGATGAATATTTTTCAATATTTAATTCTTATAAGACAAATATATGTCAATCATTTGTTCCACAATTTAAGGATATAGAAAAAATATGTAGTAATTGCTCGTTTGATTGTGGAGGCTGCCTATCAAAAATTAATTATTATAATAATAAAAGAATTGAAAAAGGTGATGGGATTTGTGAAGTAGCAAAAAATAATAATTTGGACCTTTTATTTTATGGTGAAAAAGTATGAAAAACCACAAAAATAATTTTATACAAGAAAAATATTCAAAATTAATTCCGCGAGAAATATTATGTTCTAATCATAATAAAACTTGGGTATCAATTAGTCATGATGGAAAGCATGTAAGTTTTATTGATAATGATTATAATGAAAATAATATTTATATGTTTAATTATAATCATAAAACTTTTAGAAACATCACATCTAATTTGAAGGGAAATATAAATTTTTATTTTTGGATGTATACAAATAGGCATATTTTAATATTTAAAGACCACAATGGTGATGAAAAATTTGATATTTTTTCATTGGATATAGAAAATAAAAAAGAAAATAAATTGATACCTTTTAAAGATATTCAGCCGTATATTTTAAAATTAAGTTATAAACACCCTACAAAAATGTTGGTTGGTGTAAACAAGCGTGAGCCAAAGGTGCACGATGTTTATTTAGTTGATATTGAAAAAAATAATGCAGAGTTAGTTTTCAAGAATCATAAATTTTTCCCTTTAATTTATGATTTAGATTTTAAATTACAGTATGGATTTTATAAAAATAGTGAGGGTAAGTGGGAGGTTTATTCTTTTAATGATAAAAATGAATATAGTTTAATTTTGATGATGTCATTCGAAGATAGTTTTTATACATTACCAGAAGGTATAGTGGAAGAATCTAAGGAATTGCTACTACGTTCTAGCTATTTTTCGGACACTACAGCATTATTAAAATTGAACAAAAATGGAGATATTCGTACAGCAATAAATCCAAAAGAAATGGATATAGGGGAAATAATATATAAACCACAAAATAATGAAATTCAAGCAGTAAGTTATTATTATAAATGCAAAAACTGGGAAATTATAGATGAAAAAGTAGTTGAAGATTTTGATATATTATTAAATTATTGTCACGGAGAAATGGAAATCATAGATAAATCTTTAGATGATAATGTTTGGTTAATTTGTTATGATGATGTTTCTGGCCCCAAAAGATATTATAAGTACAATAGATACTATAAAACGATGGATTTCTAGTTTGTTGATAACATATATTTAGAAAATAAAAAGGAAGAGCTATCTAAAATGTATTCAGTATCTATAAAATCCAAAGATAATTATGAATTAATTAGTTATTATACTATACCTAAAAATGGGAAACGGCCTTTTCCTGCTATAGTTTTAGTGCATGGTGGCCCTTGGATAAGAGACAAATATTGTTATAATTACAGACACCAATGGCTAGCAAATAGAGGATATTTTGTAATAAGTATCAATTTTAGGGGATCATCTGGTTTTGGCAAAAGTTTTATTAATGCGAGTATAAATGAATGGGGAGGTAAAATGCAAGAAGATCTTGTTGATGGCACAAAATGGGCAATCGAGAACAGATTAGCGGATCCTGATAACATTGGTATATTGGGGAGTTCGTATGGAGGATATGCAGCATTAATGGGGTTGATATTAAATTCTAATATTTTTAAGTGTGCTGTTTCTCTAGGAGGGCCGTTAAATCTTGAAACAGTGTTTGAAAATTATCCTGAGTATTTAAAAAGCCATACAGATACTTTAAAAAAACATATTGGAGATAACAAAAAAAATGAGCTAATTAAAAAATCACCTGTACACAATTTTAATAAAATAAATAGTCCCCTGTTTTTAGTCTTTGGGGAAAATGATATAAGAGCAAATTTAAAAGATGCTGAAATAATTGTAAAAAAACTAAATTCAAAAGGACTGCCATTAGTATATTTAATATATGCAAACGAAGGTCATTCAATTAAAAATAAAGCAAATAGGCTTTCTTTGCATGCTTTAATAGAAAAGTTCTTATCTATACATTTAGGTGGAAAAATAGAACCCATTAATGATGAATTAATAAAAAAAGCAAATTTTAAAAAAATGTTAGGAGTAGAAAGTTTTTTTAAAGAAAAATAAAAGAAGTTAGAATTATAATTGACCCATATTGGTTTGTCTTAACTAAAAATATCAAGGAGGAAAAAAGAAATGGTTTCTTCCAGAGATAAGCCGCTATTTATAGTGGAAAATTTAAAAAAGAACTATGGAAAGTTAGAAGCGGTAAAAGAAGTATCGCTGCAAGTTAATTATGGTGAAGTTTTTGGTTTTTTAGGACCGAATGGGGCGGGTAAAACTACTACTATTAAGTGTTGTACTGGTTTGCTTCACCCCAATACCGGAAGCATAATGATAGAAGGGTTTGACTTGCATCAAGAACCTGTTCAGGCTAAAGCCCGAATAGGGTATGTCCCCGATGATCCATTTCTTTATGAAAAACTAACCGGAGAGGAGTTAGTTACCTTTATAGCACGTCTTTATGGACAGAATGAGGATGGATTAAAAGATAAAGTGGACAGATATTTTGAACTGCTAGAAATGAGAGATAGCAAGAACCATTTTATTCAGAGTTACTCCAGGGGAATGCGACAGAAAACTGCACTAATAGCTGCAATTTTGCACGAACCCACTTTACTATTTTTGGATGAACCTACTGCAAATTTGGATCCCAGAAGTGCCCGTATTGTCAAGGACCTGATTCAGCATTTTAAGGAACAAAGGAGAGCGGTGTTATTGTCTACCCACATAATGGAGATCGCTGAGAGTTTATGCGACCGGGTGGCAATCATTAACCAAGGTAAAATTGAAGCTCTGGGTTCACTAAAGGAGCTTGACCAGTGGAAACAGGGTGGTACCTTGGAAGAGGTTTTTCTTGAAATAACCAGCAGCCAGGATCTCGAAACCCAAAAAGTATTAAATGAGGTTTCTCGCCCTGAGAAAGGAGAGGGGTAGAATGAAAGCATTTTGGGCTTTGATGCAAAAAGAGTGGTTGTTGCTACGTAATAGCTATTTTAGAACTATTCCCCAGGTTATCTCTACAATCTTACTGCTGTTGTTAGTCTTGGGGGTTACTGCAGGAGTATGCTGGGGTGTGGTAATTTGGCTTAACTCTTCTATAGAGATACCTTTTAGTGAAATGTCTCCAGTACTATTACAGCCTCTGTTTATTTTAATATATAGTTTGCTAGGCATGTTGGTCTTTTTTTCTACCATAGATGATAGTAAGGAAAAATTATTCCTCACCCCAGATCTTTCTATACTGATAGCAACACCAGTTAAACCAGGTACTATTTTTAATGTACGCTTTTTATGGTTTATTCTGTTCAACCCTTTTCATATTATTAAGCTCTTTATTTTTGGTTTAGCACCACTGGCTGCTATAGGGATACTTTTAAAGGCCCCTTGGTATTATTATCCTTTGATTCTTCTGGTAACCTATTTCTATTTGATAATACCTGCAGCTATGGGAGTTATTCTTATTATGTTATTGCTAAGAATATTTTCTCCTCGCCGCATGTTCCAAGTAGCTGGAGCTTTTAGCTTGTTAATTGGTTTCACCTGGTTCTTCTTATTAATAGGAGACCGGGGGGTGATTTTAGAGTATTTGTATAATTTTTTCCTGGAGACACGGTTAGTATGGGAGATAACCCGTCCTCTATTAGCTCCGATGGAACTGGGAATACACCTTTTGGGATACGAGACGAGGTACATCACTTCATTACTTTTTTTAATAGTTGGTTGTGTGGTAGTTTATGCGGTAGCCGTGATGGTAATGCAACGGGTTTACTACTACAACTATCAGCAACTGCAGACAGCGGATTTTCCACAAGTAACATCTTCCAGCAATAGGGGTGAACTTTTTTCACTTGAGAGATCAAATAAATTATTATCTTATAAGAATATTATTTTTTCTAAGTTGATTAGATTGTTCGGTATTTCCAGAGTAGTAGGTTTATTATCTCTTTCTTCTATCTCTATTTTAGTGAAGAATTACTGGAAGATGGCTTTACGCAATCTTGCGATGGGGGTATGGGGTACACCAATTTTTATGGGGGGATATTTAGTAATAATCAGCCAATTAGTGGAGGGAGGTGCACCTATTATAGCATTGATTAATTCGGTAGTGGTGGTGTTTTTAGTTAATGCTTTAGTGGATTTTTTATTCATGTCTTACTCAATGGCAGAAGATCAGACAATTCTGAACAGGCAGTACTGGCAGTTGAAGACGCTGCCTTTAGAAGGATGGGTGGTTACCTGTTCCACTTTCTTTACTAAGTTAGTTCCGGCTTTACCTCTCTCATTGCTGTTTTGGTACCTGGCCAGCTATGTTACTGAAGTATCTGGTGGATTGATGATTGCTTCTCTGCTATTCATGTTGTTAGTTTTGTTATCGAGCACGGCATTAGATCAGCTGACCAACCTGCTGATAGCAGGTAATCATGTCAGAGAAGTCACCCTAATTACCAGGTTGATACAGGGTTTTGCTCCAGTTCTTTATTTGGCGGTGATATGGCTGCCATTAGGTGTGGGATTCTATTACCACCAACTTGAAATCTTGTCATTTATGCATTCTTTTGCAGGTCATTGGGTAATGATATTTGCCGTATTATTTACCCTTTTAATCACTCTTGCTACATTATGGAAGTCATTACAGCGCATGGTTATAGAATGGGAGAGTTTAGAAATTATGTAGGATTATATCAAGCCACCTTAAAATATGGCAATTTCAGTGACAGGGTTAGCTCCATATCTCCGGTATCTCCCGACCGCAGTAAGTGTACTTGTTGTTTTCTATCTGCAGTTCATCTATAACGAAACCACTCCGCTTTTTTAAAAAAGTTTCCGTAGTCTATGGGTTGGTGCTTATTGCTCTCAAATAAGGAGCGTTGTAATTGCAAGTAGTATTAATAGTTCTGTTATTAAGCATATTTCTAATATTTTTTCCTTTGCCGCATTGGAAAAGTAGCTTTCGTCCTCGTGTTATGTATTTTTTAGCAATATTATCTTTATTCTTGGGTCTCCTTCCTACTTATTTAGAAATATCGACATACTCGCTATACTTAATAGATAACATTTTTTTTCGTTTGTTCTTAACTTCTTTATTTCTCATTTTTGTTCTTTTTGGTGCTATCACAGCCATGATATTTCCAAAAAATACAAAAGGAGAGCCTACATTAATTTATAAAATTGCTGAAGTTGCTATAATAATGGCTTTAATTATATCCATGGTTGAATTATTAATTTCCATTTTTGCTTAGTGCTAAACAGATCAATACTCCAATTGCGAAAGTTCAAGGTAGCTGTCTTCCTTTAAAGCTTCACTGGAAAAAAGGTAAATTGCTTTCAAATGTTCCTGAGTTAATGAAGGGTAATTCTCCATTATTTGCTGTTCAGTCCAACCAGTGCCCAGCAAGTCTAAAATAAAAACAACTGGTATTCTTGTACCCTTAATCATCGGTTTTCCGGCAAGAATATCAGGGTTAGAATGAATATAATTTCTCCAGTCCATTTATTATCACCTCAACATATAGCTATTTTTTTATATGGTAACTACTTCAGGCACAGCATGCCTCTTAACTTACCTTTACTTGGCCTGAGTGGTTACTTTATATTTTACTTTTTTCATGAAAATTACTCAATGTCCACCTTTTGATTAAATTCTATAATACTAACAACGGCTTCCCCTATGTCTTTCCTCTGGCTTCTGTATTTGAGTTTTACGATTACCTCCACCTCACCAACAACAGTACCACAAAAGCGGCGGCGCTTGCAATACTTGCCAGCAAACCTCCGGCAACGACCCCGAAGATGGGCGCTACCAGGACGCTGGCCAGGATAGCCCCCAGGCAGGCCCCCAGCAGTTCCACCCCGTAAACGGTGCCCGCGGATTGTTCGGCCTGCCGGTTTAAGGAGAGGTAACAGGCAGCGGTAAGGGGGAAGTCCACCCCGTTAATAAAGCCTGCAGTGAAGGTTAGAACAGAGAATATAACAAACACCAGGTTGGGTGAAGGGACTGCTGCGGCCTGGGGCAGCGCCAGGGCAATTACCCCGGCCCAGAACGCCATCAGCAGCTGCACGGCTGCCAGTAGGCCCAGGCGGGCCTTGTTTTTTACCCGCCGGTGGATTAAAAAGGCGCCCAGGGCCAGCCCGCACATGAACAGGGCGGTTATCAACCCCACCATTTCGTAGACAAAACCGTAAATGCCCTGGAAAGAAAAAAGTAAGGCTACCTGCAGCGTCATGGTGGAGACCCCTGTAGAAAATACAATAAATAGGACCGCAAAGGAGTGGCGGAGCTTTTTTGCCGCCGGGGCGGGGAACGCGGTCAGCCCCAGGGCAGCTAACACCGGTGCTGCGGCCAGTGGCAGCACCCACCAGGCCTCCACCTGCAGCAAACGGCTTAAGGAGAAGGCATGTTCACCCCTGGTCAGGTTTTCCCAAAAGTTTAGGGTATAGTAATACCCGATGGGCCTTAAATCCGAATTAATAAAGTAGTTTTGGTTTACCGGGGAAAGCTGTTCTTTTTCCCTCTCTTGTTCAGCTACCGGGCCTGGCAGGGGAGGCACGGCGCCCGGCCCGGTTAAATGGGAATCCGGGGCGCGCCCGTGGTTTCTAACCACCCAGTTGACCCTTTGCAGCTGGGATTTTTCCAGCAGGGTGTGGTAGCGCTGTGGCGCAAACCCTTCCGCCTGTATATCCCTCTGCTGGTACCTTTCCTGCAGGGTAGAAGCATCCACCGAAATTTGTTCCGGGTCGCGGGAGGCAAAGTAAAACATGTACTGCTCCCCTGCCGGCAGCACCCGGGGGAAAACTTCTCCCAGGGTATGGTACAGGGCGGTGTTGCGGTTGGCAATGGCGGTGCCCCGCAGGTCGGGGGTAGAGGTGACACCGGTGACCAGCACTCCTTGAGGCCCCAAGAGGCTTTTGGCTTCGCGGAAAAACTCTTTGGTGTAGTAACGGTTTAGCTCTGCAGTAAAAGGATCGGGCACATCTACCAGCACCAGGTCGTAGGTTTCGTCCGCAGTCTTGACAAAAAGCCTGCCGTCGCCGTGGATAAGGTTTACCCGGGGGTCTTCCAGGCTCTCCCTGGTCTGTTGCGGGATATACTGGCGGGCGGTTTGGGTTAAGGTCGGGTCCAGCTCGATATAATCAACTTTTTCTACCGGGTGCCGGAGGATTTCGCTTAAGGTGCCCCGCAGGCCGCCCCCTATTAGCAGAACCCTTTCCGGCTCGCTATGCTGCACCATGGACATGTGGGCGAACTCCACGGCTTCCTGTTCTTCCAGGCCGGGGATACTGGTTTCCGGACCGGCGGTGCTGAACACCAGGTGGCCGCTCTGGAAAAAGCTGTACTGGTCCTGGTGGCGGGCTACGGAAATAGTGCCGTGTTTTGACTGCCGGGTTTCCATTAGCTGGTGCTGGGGGGCAAAGTAGCTCCACTGGAGCTGGTAGGCCCACTGATCCAGCTGCTCCAGCAGGGGAAAAACCAGCACCGCAGCTGCTATAACCGCGGCGGGGGCCAGGAAAAGACGTGGGGTAACCCGGGGAAAGCCGCCGGTGGCTTTTTGTGCCGTAAACAAAGACGTAAACAAAACCGCGGAAAGCATTAACGCCCCGGCCAGGACCGCTGATTGAAAAGAATTGAGGTGGTGCACCAGCAAAAAAGTAAACACCACTCCTCCCAGCACGTTGCCGGCTGCTTCGCCCACGTAAGTTTTTTCCGCTCCCGAGGTGTCCTGTGC
>PWGO01000172.1 GCA_003554525.1 Syntrophomonadaceae bacterium
CCAGGGGGACGGTTCCATCGTCTTCCCTTCGGACCTCCGCTTCGCTCCGGTGACGCTCGAACCGTCCCCGCAGGCGCAGCATGCCTCTTAACTTACTTTTACTTGGCTTGAGTAGTTACAACTTAACTATTAAACTTAACTACTCAGGCCCTATGTGGATAATGGTAACTTAACCCCAGGTCCAGTTTTCCATAAGGTATCCCCAATCTTGATCTTTCCCCACGGTGTGGGAGCTTTTATTCTCTAAGCTATCACGCTGTGAGTAGTTTCTATTAAGCCTGGGATTGAATCAAGCAGAAGCAGTGTTTCTTTGAGTATTTGAGTAAATGAACATATACTATTTTTATAATAAATTAAAATGTAACTATCATGAGTGAAGCAGTTATTTATTGAAACATAAAACTATAAATTTAATTATAACATTAAGGGGTGTGTAAATCAAAATTAGTTGGAACCTGTGTAGAATTTCCCCAGGGATATTTTGTCAGGCCATAGAATTTCTAATTCGGCATAACCGGTTGCACATGCAGGAAAAAGCCAAAAATATCTTACCCGGGGAAGCTGTGTAGTGATAAGAGAGATTTGGAGCAGTACATGAGTTTCATGGAGCTAACAGGATGTTTGATTATTGATAGGCGGGCTGGTAAAGTACTAACTAAAGGTCAGTAAAGGTCAAACCAACAAAATAATTGGCTTTCAGTTTACAGCAACCACTTACAGCAACCACTTACAGCAACCATCTTTTTAAGGAGGGCCTTTGAAAAACGCCTTTGCTAATTTGGAAAGGAGTGAACACGATGGCTAAACAAGTTAAATTTACCAGGAACGCGCAACAGGTTTCGCGCTACGCGCAGGTTGAAGCATTGAACATGGGCCATAACCATGTAGGGGAAGCTCATATTTTACTGGGCCTGATTCGGGAAGAAGCCGGTGCAGCGGCACGGGTATTTCAAGAAATTAAAATAGATCTGGATATAGCCCGTGTGGAAATAGAGAGGCTTACCGGGCAAGAAGAGAAGGTTTCCACGGGAAGCATGAATTTTACCAGGGAAGCCTGGGAAGCAATTGAGAATGCCGTCATAGAAGGATACCAGTTTGGAAACTATTACGTGGGGACGGAGCACCTGCTGCTGGGTTTGCTAAAAAGCGGGGGAACTGCTTCGAAGGTGTTAAGAAACCTTGGAATAGATCCGGAAATGCTTTACCGTGAGATCAGTCGGGTAATGGGTATGGAAAACGGCTACCCGGGAGAAGACCCTGGAGGTGACCCCTCCCGGCAAAGTTGCCAGAGTTGCTTCAGCGGAGAACAGGGTTCGTCCCAGACCTCCATGTTAGACGAATACGGCAGGGACCTTACCGGCCTGGCCAGGGAGGATAAACTGGAGCCGGTGATAGGTCGAGAAAGTGAGCTGGAGAGAGTAATACAGATACTTGGCCGTCGAACCAAGCACAATCCCTGTCTGCTGGGAGAGGCCGGCGTAGGAAAAACCGCAATCGCCGAAGGCCTGGCCCGGAAAATTGCAAAAAGAGAAGTGCCGGATAACCTTCAGGATAAAAGAGTGATACAGGTGGAGTTGTCTTCGTTGATAGCGGGCACTAAATATCGTGGAGAATTTGAAGAGAGAATGCAACAGCTAATGCAGGAACTGAAACAGGAAGGAAACGTAATCGTTTTCATTGACGAGATTCACACTGTTGTTGGGGCAGGAGCTGCAGAAGGAGCCATGGATGCTTCCAACATTTTAAAACCTGCCCTGTCCCAGGGAGATCTGCAGGCTGTTGGTGCTACCACCCTGGAAGAATATCGCAAGCATATCGAGAGCGATGCTGCCCTGGAAAGGCGTTTTCAGCCGGTCATGGTGGAAGAGCCTTCCAGGGAAGAAAGTATAGAGATATTGAAGGGCTTGCGCGCTCGCTATCAGGAACATCACCGTCTGCAGATTACTGATGAGGCGTTAAAAGCAGCCGTGCAACTTGGATCTCGCTATATCCAGGATCGCAACCTGCCCGATAAAGCTATTGATTTGATAGATGAAGCGTCTTCTTTGGTCAGGAATAGTCAAGACAGGGATTTTCCAAAAGAGAATGAGCTTAAAGAAGAGCTGGAAAAGGTTAAGCGGGAAAAAGAAGAAGTCATTAAAAGTGATGATTTTGAAAGAGCGGCACAGCTGCGGGACAAGGAAAAACAGCTGGAAAGCGAGCTAAAAAGTGAGAGTAATTCTGCACTGGACCTTCCTGACAGTGATGCCCTTCAGGTTACCGAAGAAGATATAGCCCGGGTGGTCTCTAACTGGACGGGTATCCCGGTTTACAAGCTGACGGAAGAAGAAGCTACCAGGTTGATGAACCTGGAGGAGACACTACACCGGCGAGTTATAGGACAGGATAAGCCGGTTCAGGAGGTTTCCAGGGCTGTAAGGAGAAGCAGGGCAGGTTTGAAGGATGCCCGGCGCCCGGCAGGTTCTTTCATGTTCCTGGGGCCTACCGGGGTAGGTAAAACCGAGCTGGCTCGCAGTCTTGCGGAAGCGCTTTTTGGAGAAGAAGAAGCCATGATTCGGTTGGATATGTCCGAGTACATGGAGAAGCACACCACTGCCCGCCTGGTAGGATCTCCACCGGGTTACGTGGGCTATGAAGAAGGGGGGCAGTTAACGGAACAGGTGCGCCGCAAGCCCTACAGTGTGGTTTTGCTGGATGAGATTGAAAAAGCTCACCCGGAAGTTTTTAACGTGTTGCTACAGGTCCTCGAAGACGGCAGGCTCACCGATGGCAAGGGTAAAACGGTAGATTTTTGCAATACGGTAGTTATCATGACTTCAAACGTAGGTACCGGCAATAAGCAGTCCGCGATAGGATACCTGAGTGCAGGCGAGGATAAAAATTACCAGGACATGAAGGAGGGCATTCTGGCCGAGCTGCAAAATACTTTCCGACCGGAGTTTTTGAACCGGCTGGATGACGTTATCGTCTTCAGGCCCCTGTCTCTGGAAGACATGGAGCAGATTGTTGACCTGGAGCTTGGTGATCTTTCCCGGAGGATGCGCCAGTATGGCCTGGAACTCGAGGTTAGCCGGGAAGCCAAAAACGCACTTGCCCGGGAAGGATATGAACCGGATTACGGAGCCCGTCCCCTGAAAAGGGTTATCCAGAAACGGCTGGAAGACAGGCTTTCCGAGGAGATGATAAGAGGAAAACTGGCTTCCGGTGTTATGGTGCAGGTGGATGTGGAGCAACCGGAAGATTCAGAAAGTGAAGATGAAGGTGAAACCGGGCTGGTATTTAACTTCAAGGAAGAGTGGAGCAAAGAAGAAAAATGTAGCATTAGATAAAAATATTAAACCGGTGCCCCCCACCGCAAGGGAAGATCAAGTAAGATGGTGGGGGGACACCTTATTTATTAGGTGAAAGTTAAAGTATTTTTTGAAGTACGTGCTCCAGGGTGGGTTCGCCAATTTCCTGGAGTTCGTAACGTACACGGACTGCAGGTTTGTTCAAATTTATAACCCGGCGCAGGTCGATGGGAGTGCCTATAATAACCAGTTCGGCATCGGAATTGTTGATGGTGGCTTCCAGGTCTTTCATCTGTTGCTCCCCGTACCCCATGGCCGGCAGGAGTGTCCCGGTTTCCGGGTACTCTTCGAAGGTATTTTTGATAGTGTTTGCGGCAAAGGGACGCGGATCTATCAGTTCTGCAGCGCCGTATTTTTGGGCCGCTATAACTCCCGCCCCGTATTGCATTTCCCCATGTGTCAGGGTGGGGCCGTCTTCGACTACCAGAACCCGCTTGTTTTTAATTGCTTCCCCGTTTTCCACAAAAATTGGGGAGGCGGCTTCAATAATTTGTGCTCCCGGGTTTACCGACATGATATTGCTGCGCACCTGGTTTATTCCCCAGGCATCTGAGGTATCAATTTTATTCAATACTACAGCGTCGGCCAGGCGGAGGTTGGTTTCCCCGGGGTGGTAAGTGAGCTCGTGACCGGGGCGGTGGGGGTCTGCCAGGGTAATATATACATCCGGCTTGTAAAAAGCAAAATCGTTGTTGCCACCGTCCCAGAGTATTATGTCGGCTTCTTTTTCAGCTTCGCCAAGGATTTTACCGTAGTCTATGCCTGCGTATACAATAACCCCCCGGTCCAGGTGGGGTTCGTATTCTTCCCTTTCTTCTATGGTGCACTGGTGCAGGTCGAGATCTTCGTAGCTGGCAAAACGCTGGCAAATTTGCCTGGAAAGGTCGCCGTATGGCATGGGGTGGCGTATTGCCACCACCTGCTTGCCTTGTGACCTGAGAATATCACAGACACGGCGGGTGGTCTGGCTTTTGCCGACACCGGTACGCACCGCGGTAACTGCTACCACCGGCTTGTTGGATTTGAGCATGGTGGAATTAAGCCCCATCAAGCGGAAGTCGGCTCCTGCGGCTATAACCTCGGAAGCTTTAGACATGACGTAGTTGTAGGGGACGTCGCTGTAAGCGAAAATTACCTGTTCCACGTTATATTTTTTAATTAGACCGGTCAATTCTTCTTCCGCGTAAACAGGTATGCCCTCCGGGTATAGCTTACCTGCCAGCCCGGGGGGATAAATTCTTCCTTCTATATCCGGTAT
Organism: Syntrophomonadaceae bacterium; assembly: GCA_003554525.1. Lineage (GTDB taxonomy): Bacteria > Bacillota > Dethiobacteria > DTU022 > PWGO01 > PWGO01. The sequence continues at coordinate 4,609 of PWGO01000172.1, forward strand.
TTGTGCGGCGGTAAAGGCAACTACACGATATTCTTCGTGGTCACGGAAATGAAGGTTGAAATTATGAAAATCACGGCCGGCTGCTCCCATAATTATAATATTTTTAGGCTCCATGTATATACATTCCTCCTTGTTGAAACATAAGCAAATTGTACTTTTTTCTTCTATAGATGTCAATAACATCAGATTGGTCACATAATATCAGTTTGTTTAAGATCATCAGGGTGGCAGACTGATTGAAATTGATCAATTCCCGGGTAGTTATTACCGCCATTAAAAATATTAAAACGGCAGGTAGAAAATTATATAAAATTGAATTATCATGTAGTAGAATCTTTTAAAGTAAGCAGTTTTAGAGTTAGTTGGTTGCATTGGTTAAAATTAAAATTTCAGGCAAGGTGCTTTATGGAAAAGATTATGGATCTCCAGTTTATTCTTACCCAGTCGGTAGTAGTTTTGACGCTGGTGCTGGTGCAGTACTGCAACGGCTTGCTGGTGACTTATAAAGAAGTAAAGGTGAATTATACCCGGAAAATCAACCATTTTTTATTATTTTTTGTTCCTATCCTGCTAAACCAGGGGTATGCCCATGATTACGAATTTGGGCTGTATGCCCTGGGTGCGTTTTTGGCCGTGGCAAAGTTTGTTTTTTATACCAGGCCGGTAAGGGACCGGGTTACCATTATAAGAATGATGTTCCGCTCTTTTGACCGTCCCGAAGACCGCCCTTATACTCTCCTGTGGATTGTTACCCAAACCGCGGCTGGCTACCTGGTACTTATTCCCATGGGCATGCTTTTTTCCTATTACCAGCTATACCATTTACTTATGATACCCGTACTAATTTACGGTATTGGTGACGGGCTTGCCGAACCTGTCGGGGTGAAATTTGGCAGGCACAAGTATCAGACCTACGCTCTTTTTACCAGAAATAAATATACCCGCAGCCTGGAAGGTAGTTTTGTTGTTTTTATTACCAGCGTGGCGGTTATAACCTTTTACTATTTTAGTGCTGGTTTTACTACTGCGCAGTTTGTTATTGCTTTGCTGGTAGTTCCAATTTTAATGACGCTGGCCGAAGCGTTTTCTCCCCATACCTGGGATTCGCCCATCATGTTCCTGGTAGGCTATATCGTTATTTTCAGTATTGCTTTTGTTTAAAATATTCTTTATCATTAAAATAGCAGATATGATTAACTCCCCGAAGAAACGGAGGTGTTTGTGTTGCAGAACAGGGAAGTGCCCGGTAAAAGCAAATACGCATTATTTTTTTTATTTCTTTTTCTGGCGGTAATACCGGGTGGCTGTCCTATAGAAGACTTTAACGACCACGAAGAACAGGTAGAAATCGCTGCAAGTGGAAAATTTGTGGGTCAGGACAAGGGGCTGTGCTCTCTCCTGGAAAAATACGATATTAAATTTGACCAGGTTCATGAAATGAACATAGGTTTCACGCATGAAGCGTTGCGCCAGGGAGATGTGGATGCGGCTATAGGGTTTGCTTCCGACGGGAAGATTAAAGAATTAGACCTTCTGGCGCTGGAAGACGACAAGGGGGCGTTTCAAGTATGCCACCCTGCCCCGGTAACCAGGGAAGAAGTTTTGGAGCAGCACCCGGGAATTGAGGGTATAATGTCTGAAATCAGCTCCAGGCTGGATACCAGGAGCATGCGGAAGCTGAATTACCGGGTGGATATAAAAGAGACTTCGCCGGAAGAAGTGGCCAGGGAATGGCTCCGGCAAGAAGGTTTGATAAAAGAGGAAGAAGAAGAAGAGGGAGAAATTGAGGATCCGGCAAATATCGAAAATAATGCGGAAAAGAGAGAAGTGAATGAAGTAGATATAGATGATGAAGTAGATGTAGATAAGGAAAAAAGTAAAGATGCGGAAAAGGTAGTCACCGTAAGTTCCCGGGAGTTTAGCGAACAAAAGATACTGGGGCAAATAACTGTTTTGGCCTTAAAAGATGCCGGTATACCGGTAGAAGATAAAACCGGTATAGCCAGAAGAGAAGTCATACGTTCTGCTTTGCTTAATGGAGAAATAGATATGTACTGGGCGTATACCGGTGAAACCTGGCAGGAGGTACATATGAAAAAAGATATTATTGCCGATGCGGAGGAAGTTTTTGACCAGGTGTCCGAAAAAGACCGGGATAAAGGTGTGGTATGGCTGGATTACGCACCTTCACAGAAAACTTATACTGTTTTGATGCACAGGGAAAGAGCCCAGGAACAGGGCATTACTAACCTCAGCCAGTTTGCCGAATGGACCAAGGAAGTTCAACAGAAGCGAGAAAGCAAACAGTAGTATTCTCCATGTATTGTCCATGTATTATCCATGTATTGTCCATGCCGGTAGTTGCCTCTTCAGGCGGGCTTTTGACGGAAGCAGTAGATATAATAGGCTTTGGCGGGAATAATAATAATACTGGCGGGGAGGTAAATAGCTGGGTTACTAATGGAAATACCCCCTTTGACACGATACTATTTCTCTTCAAATCTCAAAATTGAACGGTTTTGCCGCTGGTTATGTACTTTTTTTGCTATTGGCCTGGTAATAATTTTAGTTTTATTTTGGAATCCCCTTCGGGATACGGAATTTACTTATTCCCTGGTTTCGGTAACCGTTTCTTATAATACTGTACTTCTGTTTTTCCAGGCGGTAACGCTTTTGGGCAGCGAAGGCTTTTTCCTGGGCCTGTTTTCTGTAATTTACTGGTCCATCCATAAAATGCTTGGTTTCTGGGGGCTGGTAATCATGCCCCTTTCAATTTTTGTTACCAGTGAAATACCCAAGGATATGATAAGGCTACCGCGTCCCGATGTCAGGGGTGTTACTGTTCCCACCTATACTTTTCCTAGCGGCCATACTTCCGGTGCGGTTTGCATGTGGGGATTTCTATCAATTATGCTTAAAAATTCCCGCTTCTGGGTCTTTTCCCTAACAGTAATTATCCTGGTGGGGTTATCCCGCGTCATGCTGGGGTACCATTTTCCCGGAGATATTTTGGGCGGAATAGTAGCGGGCATTATCTTCCTGGCTGTCTTTTTTAGCCTGGGAACAAGACTGGATGAATATCATAAAAGAAAAGGAATTTCTTTGCCGTTTCTATTTATTCTGGCCCTGGCCGGCCCGATGGCGCTGTCGTTGTTGCCCGTGGTTTATGCCCCTAATCTAATGGGTTACCTGGCCGGAGCCTCACTGGGCCACCTGGTAGAAAGGAGAAAAGTTAATTACCACACTGACGGAAGTATGCGCGAGCATGTTTTCAGGGCGCTTCTGGGGTTAGCGGTAATAATTTTGATAATACCGGGCCTGGAAATGTTTATTTCTCCACGCCTGCCGCAGTTGCAGTTGCTTACCTTTGCCCGGTATGCCCTGGCTACATTCTGGGTTACCTTCCTGGCGCCCCTGGTGTTTATAAAAATCGGGCTGGCCCGGTGCGGCTAGAGCAAATAAAATCACAGTTAAAAGAAAACGCAGAAAATGCGGAACCGTGCAGGATATAGGAAGGATGATGGTGAATGATTACATTGGAGAGAGTATAGGAGAGAGTACAGGAAAAGTATAAATTGGATTCGATTTAATTTAATTTTGGATTGAAAATATTCATGGTGTGAAGAGAGGTTGGAAAAAAAGCCCCCCCACCTTTAATTCCTCCCCCACCAGGGGGGAGGAAGATGTCGAGGCGCCAATGGAAGGTTTGCGCCTGTAGTTTGATTCTTCAGCATGACGGTGCTAACTCCTGAAAAATATACTTCAAGGGGAGATGGATATGCGCGAAATAAACGTAAGAGAAATTTCCGAGAAAGTGGCGCGGTTGTGCGTTGAAGCTAACTATTACCTGGGAGAAGATGTAGAAGCCTCGTATCATCAGGCGGCGGAAAAAGAAGAATCCCCGGTAGGCAAAGAGGTATTAAAGCAGTTAATTGACAATGTTAATCTGGCCAGGGAGCAGCAAGTTGCCATGTGCCAGGATACTGGGCTGGCCGTGGTATTTATAGAAGTGGGGCAGGAAGTACGGCTTACGGGCGGCAATTTAAAAGATGCCATAAACGATGGTATACGCAGGGGATACGAAGAAGGATACTTGAGAAAATCGGCGGTAAAGGAACCGATCTGGAACAGGGTTAATACCGGTGACAACACCCCGGGTATAATTCACTACGATATTGTAGAAGGGGAGAAAATTAAAATAAAAGTTGCGCCCAAGGGTGGGGGAGCGGAGAACATGAGCGCTTTAAAAATGCTGAAGCCTTCGGACGGGCTTCAGGGGGTAATAGATTTTGTTGTGGAGCAGGTAGAAAATGCCGGGCCCAACCCTTGCCCGCCTACGGTTTTAGGGGTTGGTGTTGGTGGAACCTTTGAAAAGGCAGCTTTTTTGTCTAAAAAAGCTCTGCTGAGACCCCTGGGTGAGCCCCATCCACAGCCCAATTATGCAAACCTGGAAAAAGAGATACTGCAGAGGGTTAACTCCCTGGGAATTGGTCCCCAGGGTTTCGGGGGCAGGGTTACTACTTTGGCGGTGCATGTTGAATATTACCCCACACATATTGCCAGTTTGCCGGTTGCCGTAAACTTTAACTGCCACGCTTCTCGCCACAAGGAGGCAGTGTTATAAATTTTTAATTATTTTAAACCAGGGAGGTATTTACATGTCGGTTAAAAAAATAAATACTCCTTTAACCAAAGAAGTAATAAAAGACTTAAAAGCGGGAGACAATGTTTTAATTAGCGGGGTGATTTACACGGCACGCGATGCGGCACATAAGAAGTTTATGGAGTTGCTGGAAAACGGGGAAAGCCTGCCCGTTGACCTGGAAGGGCAGGTCATATATTACGTAGGGCCTACTCCTGCCAGGCCGCACCAGGTCATAGGTTCTGCCGGCCCCACTACCAGCGGCAGGATGGACGCTTATACCCCTCAACTCCTGGAGGCAGGGTTGGGAGCCTGTATAGGTAAAGGGAGCCGAAGCAGGGAGGTTAAAGAAGCCCTGGTTGAACACGGGGGAGTTTACATGGCTGCGGTTGGTGGCGCTGCGGCTTTAATTTCGCAGCGGATAAAAAGTTGTGAAGTGGTGGCGTACCAGGAGCTGGGTCCTGAAGCGGTTCGCAGGCTGGAGGTGGAGGATTTCCCGGCCACTGTAGTAAACGATGCGCACGGCAACGACCTTTATGAAGAAGGAAAGAAAAAATACGCGGTATAAACACGCTTCTCATGGGGGGAGTGGATAATTGCCCTGGTGGTGTGGACTGGCCGCAGAAGCTATTGAAAGGTGTAGGGGAAGTGAAGGAGAGCTGCAGCTTCAACAGCGGGGCAGGGATTACGAGATTATTAAAGTGCAGTAATTTTTACGCTTTTGTGATCTTGCCAAAAAAGGATATCCGGTTGAATGCGTAGAATTGTGTAAGTATAAGGGTTAAAGTGCTAAAAATTTATCGGTTGATATTAGGTTGATGTTAGGAAAATTATTACTTTTCCCGTTTTAAAATAAAGTTTATACTTGCCGGGGGAAGAATTTTTGGAGGTGATTTCTATTTTTAAAGCTGATTCTTTGATTTTACTGTTTTCTTTTAACGAAGTATTGATACTACTGGGTGCATTATGTTTTGCAGCCGGGCTGGTTATAGGTTACGCCTATTATCAAAAAAGAAAATCTTCTCCCCGTTTTTCCAAAAAGAGGAAGAGATATGAAAACGGCGAGGAGATTGAGCAGGGCTCTTACAGCCTTCCCGACGGATCCAGATACGAAGGGGAGCTAAAAAATAACAAGCGGCATGGGTACGGGCTGTTTGCACTGCCGGACGGCACCAAATACGAAGGAGAATGGAAAGAAGGCAAAAGGCACGGGCGGGGCAAACTGAGCCTGTCGGACGGAACCGTGTACGAAGGGGAATGGAAAGAAGACAAGAGCGAAGGGCACGGGTCGCTGGTAATGCCCGACGGTTCTAGATACGAAGGCGAGTGGAAAAACGGCAAGCCGCATGGTAAAGGTACTTATACTTCTTCCGAAGGGGAGAGGTACGACGGCGATTACAAGTACGGCAAGCGCCACGGCTGGGGTGTATTTATAGCTTCCGATGGGACCCGGTACGAAGGTGTATGGAAAGAAGGAAATTACTGCGGCCTGGAAGTAGAAATAGTTTCCGGCGGAAAGAAAGGTGCTAAAGATCTCCAGGAAGCCCCGTCCCCGGGTGCAGAGTCCTGGAGCAGCGAGAGCGGGTATAAGATTGATCTGCCGGAAGATAAGGTGGAAGAAAAAGAAGAAGCAGGGGCGCCGGAAGAAAAACAAGAACAAGAAGTTGAGCAAGAACTGGAGCAAGGAGAAGCTGGCAGCAGCGAAGCAGTAGTAGGCGCTAATGAAAAAGCGGCGGAAACCGGTGAGTTTTCGGGCGGCGGACCCGGCCCCCGGGCCGAAGAAAGCAAAGAAAAAGAAGAAAGAATAGATCAGGACCTGGTAGAAAGTAAAGAAGAGGATGGAGAAGAATTAGACAAAGAAGAAGAAAAGGAAGAAGTAAAGGAAGAAACCGGTGAAGAACTGGAGGCAACCGGTTACGCTGGACAGGCAGCCTCTCCCGTGAGTGAAGAAGCAGAACTGGATACAGGGAAACAGCCGGAACTGCAGGACGAGGAAGCCGGTGAAGATGAGGAACTCCCGGAAGTTTCTGGTATAGAGGAAGAGTCTCCGCGGATAGAAATGGATTACGGCCTGGACGAGGAACGGGGAGAAGAAGAGGGAGAAGGAAAGCCTGGCCCCCTGGATATTGATTACGGGGTGGAAGAGGAAGAGGAAGCAGATGTCGGTGATGAGGATGATCTATTTGGAGACATGGGTGTGGAGGAAGAAGGTTCCGGGCTTCCGGCCGAAGCCAGCAGGGTATCTTTTGACGATGAAGAAAAACTGGAGGAAAAGGCTCCTTCCCCCGGGAAGGAAGAAACGGAAAAGCCGCTTTCGGGGGGAGAAGAAACTTCCCGGCCTTCTGAAGTAGAGGGGGAAGAATCCGCTCCGCTGGAGATGGACTACGGGGTGGAAGAAACGAGGGAAGAAGAGCCGGAAGTTGAGAAAGAACAATCTTCCGCGCTGGAGATGGACTACGGGGTGGAAGAAGAGCCGGAGCCCAGGCGAGAAGAGGAAGAAGCTCCTTACGAACCCGCTGCTGATGACGAGGAAGCTCCTGCG
>PWGO01000082.1 GCA_003554525.1 Syntrophomonadaceae bacterium
CACATAGAGCCTGAGTATTTTTTTAAATAATACTTTTGTTATTTTAGTAATCTAATTCCAACTGCCATTTATCTATAGAGGGGTTTTAAACTGGGACGATGGACCTGTCCCCTTGTCCCTGCTGGTATAATAATTACCCGCTGTTTGTATTGAGCAAAAAACAGCGGGTAAAGTATACTTGATAAGTAACACACGTTAGTATTATTAATCTGCGTAAGCTACCATTTCAGTTTTTCCCGAATCGGCAATGCATGTTCCCGACACATTATTCCAGAATCTCCAGTGGTAGCCAGGGTTGCCGTTAATATCGATGCCGTTGTTTTTATAAGCAGCCCATGCCAGCTCGGTACAATACCAGGAGTTGGAATGGGTGTTTTTACCTCCGGGCCAGCGCAGCCAGCGGAAGCTATATCTGTCCCCGACTTGGTTTTTAGCAAATTCTAAAGCACTTTGTTTTATATGGTTGGGAGCATCTACGCGGAATACACCAGCTTCGTCTGACTTATGGATAACAGTAGCATCTGTTTTTCGCACTCCTCCATCTGCTACAGCTTCCACTACTTTCCCGTTTCCTGCGTAAATAATGGCGTGATCCCAGTCTCCGCCAACAGGAATTATACCGTAACCTCCGCTTACCAGGACAATATCCCCTACTTCCAGCATGTTTAAATCAAGGTTATTGCCCGGCTCGTCATTGTTGCCGTTTCCACTGCTACTGAAGGCAAAAGACGTAGCTACAGGCAGCAGTAAAGAAACTGACAGCAATAAAACCAGAACTACAGATAATTTTTTAATGTTCATAAAAACATCCCTCCTGTTAATATTTTTTTTAAAACCCATTATATTATAACAAAAAGATGTCACAAATTTGTCACAATTAACACGTATGAACCACGCAAAAATAACTTCCTGATCTACAAGATATGGAGTGATAATGAGTCAGGTCATGATTTTATAACAATGTGGTACCGCATTATCAAACACGCAGGTTAAAATGGTTAAAATTTTATCAAATTCGAGGCAGGAAATTTACTTATTAAGGTAGAAAGTGATTACACTATACTCCACTATACTCAACCGCTCAACCGGAGTGAGTGTAAACCATTTACACGAACGAAATAGTTTGCACTCACTATTTTTGGTAAAGCAAGGCGGTAATTATTTGCTCCTTATATCAAGTTCTATTATCTTAAAAAGTAAGAAATACTGCTTGCAATGTAACTTTTTCTCCTTGTTCAATTAGTTCATTTAAAAAAGAAACCGGAGGGAGTAAAAAGTGAATACGAATAAAATTTTTTTGTTTATTTTTATCACTTTCCTTATTAGCTGGGCGGCAGCCGGGGTGTATTATTTAGCAGGGGGAGAATGGGGAACATTCCTGGCTACGGTATTTGCTGTTGGTTATATGTTTTTTCCTCTCCTGGGGGCAATAATTGTCCAGAAGTATATCTACAAGGAACCTGTTATAAAAAGCCTGGGGGTTAAATTCAATTTTAATATCTGGTGGCTGGCTGCCTGGCTACTGCCGGTTGCCCTTGTTTTAGCTACTATAGGAGTGAGTTTGCTGTTTCCAGGGGTTGCTTATTCCCCGGAAATGGAAGGAATATTCGAATACATGGAAGGTCTTATACCGGAGGATCAAATGGATGAAATACCTTTTTCCCCTCAACTCATGTTTTGGCTCATGCTGGTGCAGGGCCTCATTGCCGGGCCTACTATTAATGCCGTGGCAGGCTTTGGGGAAGAACTGGGCTGGAGGGGGCTATTACTAAAGGAAATGGCACCCCTGGGGTTCTGGAAATCTTCCGTAATAATTGGTTTTATATGGGGTATTTGGCATGCACCCCTGATTTTGATGGGGCATAACTACCCGGGATACGAAGTAATTGGTGTGGGAATGATGATCATCTTGTGCATTCTACTTTCTCCCCTCTTTACCTACATTACTGTGGGAGCAAATTCAGTCATTGTCGCGGCAATATTACATGGCTCTTTGAATGCTGTCATGGGGTTGGCTATTATGCCCGTAAAAGGTGCCAGCGTGCTTATAGTAGGGGCAACAGGGTTGGCTGGTTTTGCAGTTCTTATTTTAGTAAACCTTTTTTTATTATTTTGGGCACGCCCTCAAATGCCTGACAAATCAATGATTTTTCAAGTGAAAGATTGAGTTGTTTTTTGAAGATATATTATTAAGCGAAGGTTATTCTTGATTAATGAGTTTTTCCCGGCAGCCTTAAGCAGGGACAGAGGTAGTGCGCCGTGAAAGCGCAATGTGTTGAGCGGGTGAGAATTCCGCCTGGAAAGGGCTAGCCAACCCACTAGTACTTAGCCTTGGGCTGCATCCTGGTAACAGATGCGGTTAAGCGTAGACAAAGGAGGTAGCAGGCTGGAAGCAATAGCTGAAGGAGATAAGCTTCGAAAAGCCTGGTCGGGGCAGCTGACAGTTTTCCCCTACTGGAAAGCTAATTCTGCACCGTCGTAAAAGGCGAGACGTTGCAGGTGTCCCCGGAGTCGTAGGCCCTGGCATGCTACACAACACGACACGTTGTAAACACG
>PWGO01000029.1 GCA_003554525.1 Syntrophomonadaceae bacterium
ATACCCGATGGAGACTCTTCTAACTCTAACTCCAGCTGATCCCCGTCCCCAGGTTCAACTTCTATATCATACGTATATTCCTGGCCCTCTTTGGCTTCCGTAACCGGCTCCGAGACTATCTGCGGCGGCTCCGTCACCACTTCCTTAACTTCTATCTCATATTCCTGCCTCGCTTCTCCGCCCAGCTCGTCGGTCACCAGTATACTTACTTCGTGAATCCCGGCCTGACCTTGCTCAGGCACCCAGTTAACAACGCCGGTAGTAGAATCTATTGACATGCCCTCTGGATACTTTTCCAGATGATATTTAATATCTACTTCCGGGTCTGAAGAAACTGCTTTCACTTCATACTGGTATTCTTCTTTTTCCACAGCCGTAGTTACAGGCTCAGAATAAATAACCGGGTCATGGTGTCTTTCTTTAACCAGTTCATAGTCAAGTTCACTGCTCTCAACATTAATGGAACTTCCGCTAAAATCAACCCGGTCTGCAATAATCCTGCCATCAAGGTTGAATTCAGAGCCGCTGAACTTAACCGTTCCATTGGGTGCGTATATAATACCGCTTAAATTGGCTTTATTGCCCTGTATTTTTATATCACCTTTCTCCGAGCAAATAAGAACATGATGTTCTTTATCCTGTCTTTTATTAACATTAAAATGAACATCATCTTCAGCTACTATATATCCCTGCCCTTTAAGATTCATCCTGTTTAACTTGAGGTCGCCCTCCACTACTACAGGCTCAGAGACATCCAGGGTTTCATGCTGAAATTTTTGGCTGGAATCATATTTCTCTTCCGTGCCTTGCGTATTTTTCTCAATCCTGTCCATAATATCAGGCATAACCATCTTATCAGCATTTTCTATTTCTTCATCGATATTCGACCGTGGTCCCCTTGTACTCACCTTGCCTGCGGCTTCAGCCGTTCCATGCAGAGAAAGGTTAGAGCCCCGGTACCTAAAGTCGTTATTGGTAAAAACATTACCTTTTATCGTGGCCCTTGCCCCAGATATAGAAAATGGCAGACTCTCATTTCCGGAGAAAATAGTATACTTTAATCCGTACAGTTCTTCATTTTCTTCCACAGTAATGGTTATCTCTTCACTATCGGTGTAATCTCCATCCGTAACTTTAAATAATATGTCTTCATATACCCCTGCTTCTCCAAAACCAGGCGTCCACTGGAATATCCGGGTTTCCGGGTCAAAATTAGCATTGGAAGGCAGGTTTTCTACCGTATATTCCAGATCAGCATCATCTTTATGGCTTTCCGCTTGCACCATAAACTGAAGCGTATCCATTTCTTTTACTGTTTTATCACCTATGGGTTGCAGTTCAAGGGGCTGGAGTATCTCAGCCTGCAGGCCGGGCAGCTCTATAACTTGATGCTCTCCCTCTTCATCTTCATATTCCAGCCTGGTAGACTTGGTCAGCGCAATTGTACCCGGTTCAAAATTGTCGGACATAAATCTAATTTGCTTTACTTCCTCCTGGTCTATTGCTATTCTACCGTGTTCCCATATTACCGTTTCAGTGTTTTCCTTTATTTCATCTGGTTCGGGATGAAATTCTTTTTCTATTTCCAGTTCCGGGTCATACTCCGGCAGCTCCACAGAAAGCTCCACCTCTCTGCCAGCCGTATCATCAAATATCTCCCCGGCCATTTCCGTCATAATATCTCTCAACTCTGCCGCCGAAGGACTAAAAACGTAACTTCCTTCCGCTACATTGGCTATCTCTTCGAGAAGAACTTCATCCGCTCCGCTGCCCAGGCCTACTGTGAAAATATTAATGCCTTTTTGGTAAGCCAGCTCAGCTTCCTCTACTACCCTGGAATTCGACCATTGATTTTCTCTACCATCCGATAACAGTAAAACAGCTTTCTCCCGCTCCGGATCGCTTTTATCTTCCAATACAGAGATTGCTTCTTCAATACCTTTCCCAATTGCTGTGCCGCCTCCTAATTCTATATCATCAATTTCTTTTTTTAATAATTTCTTCTCTGATGTGAGATCTTGTAAAACATTAGATGACCTATCGAATATTACTACAGCGCCTTTATCTTCATCTAAAAGCATATCCACAATTTCTTTTGATGATTCTTTAGCTGCTTCTATTTTCCCTCCACGCATGCTCCCGGAATTATCTATTACCAGTACCAGGTCTACCGGCTTGCGGGTTGGCTTTAAAATACTTCCAACCCCTTCTATTTCTGTAGTCATTGGTATTTCGTCTACTTCAGGATATAGTAACGCGCTCTCCACTTCCTGTTCCACTTCAATCCTGACTTCTTCATCTTGCTTTTCATCAGAAACTCCAATAACAATGGTGTCCGTAAACCCTCCGTCATCGGTAACTACTGTTATTTCGGTCTGCCCTTCACTTTCCGGTATTACCAGCCCATTTTCATCTACAGTAGCTACTTTTTCATCCGATGATTGCCAGCTTACCTCCTGGTTGTCGGCGTCTTCGGGTTTCACTACAGCATTTAGCTGCTTTTCTTCATCTTCCTTTATAAACTGGCTTTCCTG
>PWGO01000045.1 GCA_003554525.1 Syntrophomonadaceae bacterium
GAAACAGAACTCTCCGGAACCGTAAAATTCGAAGACGTAGAACGAGAATTTGAAGCAACGGGTAGTATATTTAACTGTAAAATGCGTGAAGGAGATCACGTATTTTACTTTGAAATGGAAAACGATACACCATTGCATTTTGCATTTGCTGCGGTAAGATATGATATACCTGAAGATGAACCTATAGTTTTAAGTGAATTAGGTAATAAAGACGCTTTGTTATTATATATGTTGGACGAAAATAAAGATATCTTTCTTACATTTGAAAGTCAAATTGAAGATTTAAAGGAGCAATTGCAAAGTATAGACAATGAAAAATTAGAAACAAAATTTCATGATTGGATGCCAATGGTAGTTGAAGCTAAGCCAAGCTCATGTTCATTGTTTGGAGGAAAGTTTGCAAGAATTATTGAAGATCCAGTATCGCCTCCTCCAATTAGTGCTACTGCTGTTGCTGATAATTATTGTGACAATGATGATTTGGATGATTTGCAAGACTTGCGATACGAAAAAGCTGAAATTAAAGTAAATTATGATAAAATTAATGGAGGATGGGGTAGCGGTCAACATCATGGCACTTATGTTACAGAAGTATATTTAGGCACAGGTATGAGTGGAGGAAATGATCTTTTAACATATCTTAGAATAAGAGATGTTACATTTAAGGGAAGTGAAAATTTGGGAGATCATAGGGTAGTAGAAGGTTTAACAAGTCAAGATGATTTATCAACTTGGTGCTCCGCACTCCCTGGGAGTGATAATCCTTATAGTAAATCAGGGCCTCTTACTTTAGGAAGGGGGCTTCATTCTCCCGAAGCAACGGTTGAAACTACTCCAATTACTGATGAAGATATTTTGGATATGCTTTGTGATGATGCTGAAATTGCAGAATTTCCAGATATATTAATGAATATACATTATGGTGGTAATTTTAGAGCTAAAAAGTTGCTAAATACAAGTATAGGTATAGGGTATGGACCTGTCTCTGTAGGTGTACCTATAGAAGAAAAGGTACCATTATTAATAAAAAGGGGTGAGGGTGGAGGAAATATCCCCTGGGACATGTATGAAGAAGATAAGGGGTATAAAGCCACAGCCATACTTGAGTCAATTGACTTTGACGGTACTTATTTACAGTATACAGGTGATCAATATGATTTAAATGTTAAAGTCGATCCTGATCCAACAGGTGATTATTCACATGAAACTGAAAGATTTGGGGAAAAACAAATGAAAGTGAAATGGGACATACCAATATATCGCTATTCTACAGGTTTATGGCAAAAACGCACCCGCCATGATTCGCCTGAGGATTTAGAAATGGAGGCGATTTTTATTTATAACCAAGATTAATACCAAAAGGTGGGACAAAGGGACAGGTCCATTGTCCCACCTATCATACCCTGCTTGAGAAGTTTATAAATTACAGTTGAGGTGATGTATGCCCAGGCGACCAAGACAGAGGAGTAAACGGGAATATATCATGTAATGCTCCGGGGGATAAACCGGTAAGTAATATTTGAAGATGAAAATGACAGGTGGAAATTCGATAAAACAATATCTCATTATAAAGAGGTAGGCAATTATAAAGTTTATGGTTATTGTTTTATGGACAACCATATTCATTTATTACTAAAAGAAGCAGAAGAGTCTCTTTCTATGGGATTAAAGAGGATATGTAGTGGTTGAGGATAACTGGAATATTAAAAAGCGTTATTGGTAGGGCATGATTTTGGGACAATGGACCTGTCCCCTTGTCCCTCCAAATGAGAGGGTTTATTTCTGCTCCAATATCATATTTCAAGGGGGGCGGAGTTGTTGGTAACTACGCTCCCCTGTTCCACTTGTTCTACAAGGAGGGTATGTATAAAATGCCGGATGTAAGAGATTATTTAATTATTTTATTGATATTAGTGGTTATGTTTATTGCAGGTATTTCTATAGGTAAGTATCAATATCACCTGTATTGGGAGGTTTTAGGTGACCGTCTTGCTGATAAATATTATTCTAAAATTGAGTATTTCGGAAATGATTTCAAGGATGATTTAAAAAAAATTAAGAATAATGATATAGAAGATAATTATGAAATATTTGAAATTAGAAAAGAGATATATGCCAGTTCATATAAAATTGATGATTTGGTACAAGCTTATAATCGTACAATTGTATCTGATAATAAAGCAGATAATTTAGAAAAATTTAATATATATATAAATTTTTTTATTGTTGATTTAGATCCGGTTTTTAATGAGGATGAAGAAATGGTAGAGATAAGTTGTGAAGATTCTTTTAAAACATATTTTGAGGTGGGAAAAGAAATTGAGAAGTTAGTTCATAGACACTATCCGGTGTTAAAAGAAGATGAATATAAAAAAGAAGAAATAGTAGAAGGTGGAAACATTTTTTGGAAAAGCAACAAATGGAAAAAAGTGTTGGGGGAAATCAATGACCACGTTTCAATTCGACAAGGGGATTACTTAAGGTAATATTAATAGCTGGAGGTTTATGCTATGATTAAAATTATAAATTATTTAAAAAAAAGCAAATACGTAATATTATTAAGTATAGTAATGGTTGTAGTGGGGTACTTTACAGGTATTTATTTATTTTCTTCCCCTAAAGAACAATTAGGATGGGAATTAGCTGAGGATTATAAGCAACTGGTAAATTTTTATAGTGGCCTAAGAGAAAAAAACCAGAATATTTTAGAGGAAGATATAGACTATATAGAGTTAATGTATTTCACAGACAGGGCAAGTAATAATATTGAAACTTTAGATAATTTAATCGAGGATTATACTCGGATAGAAGGAGAGCGTAATATAAAGACAAAATTAGATGAATTATATTATTTTACTGAAACTTATCATAACGATTTTTTATCCAATATTAAAATAAATGAGTCAAAAGAAGAAGGTATTGAAATTGATTTTCAGGGTAGCGAAGATTTGCTAAAGCTGTTTTTAGAAATAGCTTATGATTTTGAAGAAGTAAAAAATAAATATTACGAAGATGATTTAATGATTATTAAACCGGGAGAATGTTTTTGGGAAGATGAAAAGTGGTATAAAGTGCTGACTGAAATGGATAATGCTGTGAAAGAAAATGATTTTAAAGAAAGAAAAAAAGAGATAATGGAATAAGAGCAAGAGTATGTAGTAGCTTGTATTGTATTAAACTATTGACTCTGTTGCATTTCACCTGAGATTTAAATAAATGGAGGGTTGAATTTGATGGAATTTATATCAAAAAATAAATATACGTTGTTTTTACTTATATGTGCATTTATTCTTGGGTTTTTGATAAGCAAAAATAACTATAAACCTTATTGGGAAGTATCGGGTGACATTATAGCCAACGATTATTATTCGGTGATTATATTTTTAAATGAAGATTTTGAAGAGCATGTTAAAAACATCAAAAATGATGAAGTAGCTAATAGGTCTGAGTGGTTAGAATATGTTCACGATACTGAAAGTAACGGGCGTAAACTTAGAAACTTATTATTAGATTATAATTCACATGATATTGGGAGAAAAACGATTGATTTTATATATTTTATTCGAAGGGAAAGTAGTATCAAATTTGATAGTAAAAATAATAAAGTGCTTATGGAAAAAGAAGACAAAGAGTATTTAGATTTATATTTGGAAAAGTTAGAAGGCATTAAAGGTATAATAAACGATAATTATCCTTCGCTTGCGAAAGGAGATCATGAAAAGGAAGAGGTTATAGAAGGTGGTCGGAATGTATGGAAAGATGGGAAATGGAAAGAAGTTATAGAAGAGATAAATAATTATTTGGAAATAAGTAATTTCAGAGAACGAAAAATCGAAATAAAATCAAAATAAAACGAGATTAATAAATTTTTATTCAGGATTGGATGTGGTTTTACTTTGTCAAATATTAAGGATTTATTTTGGAGAAAAAAGTTTGTTGTCTTGATTTTTATAGTGTTGTTGTTTGCGGGATATTTTGTAGGTAGCTATATTTATTCTTCACCGGTGGAGCCACTAGGAAGACGTTTATCCAATAAGCATTTTCAATCAGTTCGGTTTTATGATACTCTTACTGGTTTAATTGAAAATATTACAGAAAAAGACACGTATAACACTTATAATAAAAATAAAACGGAACAATGCCTGAAAGATTTAAAAGTTTTAAAGAAGGCTTGTATCAAGATAAAGGGTATAGATGGAATAGATGAAGATTTAAATAAATTACATTATTTTACACGCTCATATTATGATGATGTATTAATTCATAGGAAAGAAAATAATAATTTTAAAGATAGAGAAGAATTATTAGAGCTGTACATGGAGATATCTACAGGTTTTGAGAATATAATATATGATTATTACCAGGAGGACAAAAACAATCAAAGGGAAGTGATAGCTTTTGGTAAAGAGTTTTGGGATGATGAGATGTGGTATAAAGTATTAAGTGAAATGGGGCAATCTGTTAAAGAAAGCAATTTCAGGGAAAGACGTAAAGAGAAATTGGAATAACGGCACCGGGACGAGGGGTGTGCGCCGGAGTGGGACAAAGGGACAGGTCCATTGTCCCACCTATCATACCCTGCTTGAGAAGTTAAGATTTATAATTTACAGTTGAGGTGATGTATGCCCAGGCGACCAAGACAGAGGAGTAAAACGGGAATATATCATGTAATGCTCCGGGGGATAAACCGGCAAGTAATATTTGAAGATGAAAATGATAGGTGGAAATTCTATAAAACAATATCTCATTATAAAGAGGTATGCAATTATAAATTTTATGGTTATTGTTTTATGGACAACCATATTCATTTATTACTAAAAGGAGCAGAAGAGTCTCTTTTCATGGGATTAAAGAGGATATGTAGTGGTTGAGGATAACTGGAATATCAAAAAGCGTTATTGATAGGGCACAATTTTGGGACAATGGACCTGTCCCCTTGTCCCTTTTTACCAAAAATTTAAGGGGGTATTGTTTATGAAAAAGGTTTTTATTTTGTTGTTGCCATTAGTAGTTTTGCTTTTTTTATCACTTGCCGGCTGTATTGATGGAAGTGACGATGTTTTGGAAGAGTCAATTATTAACTGGGCAACAGCGGACACGATGGGTTCAAAAGTAGAGGTGACAGAAACCACCCATTTAGCGGGTGGCGATAATTTAAATAACCATAATGCTGTATACTGGCATGATCGTAACCTGGATAAATGGTATGGAGAGTTTACATCAAAAGTAGATGTTGTAACAGATACTCATAGAGAAACAGAAAATGATGTAAAGAAATATGAAACAACCGTAACCTTGATGGAATATTATCAGGAAGCAACAATAGAAGAAGATGTAGTTAGTATAGAAAGTATAAATATACATGAAGCACCTATTAGCGAGCATTTTAATAGTATTTATTTTAATCCTGATATGAGAAGTGTAGGGTATTACTTCGAGGAGGAAGAAATAAAGCTGGATTGGGGTAAAAAACCTACGAAAGGGTATTCAATTGAGATTACTGAACTGGAACATGACGGAGAGGGAAGATTGACAGTTTACTACAAGGTAGATTCTCCGTCTCCTGAGGAAGATGTGAAAACCGTTGTAACGCGGCCTGAAGATAGCCATGCCTTGCCTGTAAGTGTGGAGCAAATAGAAAATGTATCATTGGAAATGGAAGGCGAATACGCGTTAATTGAAGATTTGGAGACTGCAAAAGTAGGGTTTGAGAGAGATATTACCTGGGAAAGGATCAAAGAAATAAACGATCAAGTATTGGGAGAGGAAGGAATTGTAAGGATTCAAAAAATGTTTTTATTCCCTACTTGTTTTATAAAACTGCCACAGGAGATGTCTACAGACGAAGCAGAAAGAAAATATAAAGAATATGAAGAGGTTAAACACGTCGAAACATATAATCCCGATTGCCTGGGTTATTATGATTACCGGGAAGTGCAGGGAAACTATAAGAAGGGAAAAGATAAAGTGGAAGAAGAAGGGAGGCTCAAGGCACTTATATATCAACCCGGAAATTTTGAAGAATTTATTTTAAATTCAATATGTTCGATTGAATATACTGGTGGTGGGGTTTACAAAATGCATCATGATAAAGATGTCGCATTGGAAAAACTAAAGGAAAAAGTGCTTGAGCGATTAGGATTAATTGCAGGGATGATTAACGATTTAGATGAAATAGAAGAAGAAAAGAAAGAGGAAATTAATGAACAGATTGATGGCTTTGTTGAAGAGATAGAAATTTTGGAGTTACAAACTGAGGTGAGGGTAGACAAGGAGAAAAAGAAAATAGAAGAAATTGATCTCTGGTTAAATTTCAGTGTTCCTGCAATGTATCAAGAGGAAGAAACAAAAGTTGAGAAGTGGCAAGTTTCCATAGACTACTTTGATTACTACGAGGGGCTGCCGGATAAATGGAAATAACAGTACAAGGGCAGTACAAAGGGACAGGTCCATTGTTCCACCTATCTTACCCTGCTTGAGAAGTTAAGATTTATAAATTACAGTTGAGGTGATGTGTGTCCAGGCGACCAAGACAGAGGAGTAAGTAACAAGCAAAAAGCAATAGAGCGATTTGCAGAACTCAGGCACGAAAACCGTCTGTTATAGTATTCTCAAAGAGATTCCGGGCATGCTAACCGGAGGGGTAATATAATGGATTTCCCGTTTTGGCCTCGCCGGGTTTATTTTGAAAAAAAGGCACTTGATTACTGGAGGGGAGAAAACCTGTACCGTTTTTTCCGGGAAAAACAGGTGCCGCTAGAATTTGCTTCTTCTCACAATCGGGTAACCGGCATACCCGGGAATAGTCCCGAGGAGAAGTTTATCGAATCCAAAAATACCCTGGTTGTGGGGGTAAGGAGGACTCTTGATTTCCAGGGCTGCCGCCCCTCGGCAAACTACCAGCTGCCCTTGTTGACCGGGTGCCCGGGAAGGTGCCACTACTGTTACCTGCATACTTCCCTGGGAAGAAATCCTTACCTTCGGGTGTATGTTAACCTGGAAGAAATACTTGGGGTGGCCAGGGAATACATTGAACAGAGAAAACCGGAAATCACCACTTTTGAAGGGGCAGCGGTTTCCGATCCCGTGTTTGCAGAATCTTTTACTGGGGCAGTTAGTGAAGCTATCAAGTTTTTTTCAAATCAACCTTGTGCCGGGTTCAGGATAGTTACCAAATTTGCCAGGGTTGATTCGCTTCTAAACCTGGCTCACGGTGGAAGAACTACGGTCCGCTTTAGCATAAATCACCCGGGTATAATTAAACGCTATGAAGAAGGAACCTCCTCACTGGATGAACGTATAGAAGCAGCCAGCCGGGTTTACCGTGTCGGGTATCCCCTGGGTTTCATGATAGCCCCTGTTTTGCTGGAAGATAACTGGAAGGAAAACTACCGGCTTTTGTTTGAAAACCTTAGTAATAAAATCCCCCCGGAGAACAACTTGACCTTTGAGGTGGTTACCCACCGCTTTACCCTGCGTGCCAGGGAAAACATACTCCGTTATTTTCCACGTACGGACCTGGAAATGGAAACCCAAAACAGGAGGTTCAAGTATGGACAGTTTGGATACGGGAAATACCTGTATCCCGATGAAGTGTGGAAAGAGGCACAGGAATATTTTCAACACCTGGTAGAAAGCCATTTCCCCCGCGGGAAAATGGAATACTTCGTGTAAGCGTATTCAGGAAAAGCTGTAGCTGTTCAGGATTTCGTGTAGTTTAATTGATCAATTTTTTTACGGCGGTTTTTGCGTCGGTAAAAATACATGGTTAAGGAGCAAAACATCGCTCCAAGAAAAAGATTTGACTAAATAACCATACCCGCTGACTTTTTTGGTTGCAAACTTGATACCTGGGGTAAAGTTAATAACCTTGAGTTGTAGTTTATACTTTCTTGCCGGGGCTTTTTTCTTCCCCCACCGTGGGGGAAGGTTATTATTGGTATTTTTGGAGGGATACTTTTCTTCTTTCATTTCTAACTTCCCTTACGGGAAGGAAATTTTTTTATTTTATAGAATACAATACTGTAAGCAGTTAAAAAAAGGTTGACTCGCGGGTAAATTTATTTTCAGTCCCGGGTTTTGGTTTTCCGGTTAAGCAATTTCGGAGGAGCTTATATTACGGCCGTCGATATTGTTGTTGACGCGCAATTAGCACGATTATATACTTTAGTTAAGTTATGACAGCTATAGCAAAAGGAGTGCAAATATGGCTACAGAAACTTACAGTACTATATGTTTTGAATGTCATTCGCGGTGTGGCGTTTTGCTGGAAGTAGAAGACGGCAGGGTGGTAGGTATCAGGGGCGACAAGACACATCCCCACAGCCAGGGGTATATTTGCCCTAAAGGACGTGCCTGCATGGAAATAATGTATCACCCCGACCGTATCACCAGGCCGCTGGTTAAGGTAGGGGGTAGAGATAGCGGTCAGTTTGAAGAAACTACCTGGGAGAATGCCCTGGAGATAATTGCGGAAAACCTTTCGCGCTGCAAGGAAAAAAACGGTCCCGAGTCCGTGGTGTTTGGGGCGGGAACTACCAGGGGGCTGGCCCCCTATTTAAACCGTTTCCTTTCCGAATTTGGCTCACCTACCTTCATGGCCCCTTCCAACATGAGCGGTGGCCCGGTAGTAGTGGGCAGCGCGGCCACCTGCGGTTTTACCATGGTAGACCCCGATTACGCCAATAGCAGTTGTATTCTGTTGTGGGCGCATAACCCGGAGCAGTCCTGGCCCGGTCTCTACATGAACAGCATCCGGGAAGGGCTTAAGAACGGGGCCCGAATGATAGTGATAGATCCCCGGGGGACCAGGCTGGCTCAAAAAGCGGACCACTGGCTGCAAATTAGGCCTGGAACCGATGTGGCCCTGGTGCTTAGCTTCCTGCACGTGATAATACAGCATGGCCTTTACGATAAGCATTTTGTGGAGAACTGGTGTTCTGGTTTTGACCGCTTGGTGGAGCACGTGTCCAGGTTTACTCCGGATAAAGTCTCGAAGATTACCTGGATCCCGCCCAAAGATATAGTTAATACAGCAGTAACTTTTGCGAAAAACAGTCCCGCTGCAATTGGCCCGGGCATGGCCGGTGTTTGCCAGCATAACGATGCGTTTGACTTAAACCGCGCTTTGACTATACTATCCGCTATAACCGGTAACCTGGCTGTACCGGGGGGCAACTTGCAATGTACGCCCCCTACCAGGAAGCGGAGCTGTTACGGCCCGGATTTCGATACTTTTCTAAACCTGCCCGAGGAACAGGCTGGCAAAAAGCTGGGCCTGGACCGGTTTTCTTTGCTCCGGTTTATTCCCATACCTTCACCGCCGCAGACCGTATGGCCGGCTATTGAAAAGGGGGAGCCCTATCCCGTTAGGGCGGTGGGGTTGTTTGCCAACAACAGTGTATGCGCCTATCCCAACTCCGCCAGGGTGCGCAATGCCCTGCGTTCACTGGATTTTCTTTTTGCCGTCGACTATTTCCATACGCCCACCACGGAGCTGGCCGACGTGATCTTGCCCCCGGCTCACTGGGCCGAGCGGGACGATGTGGAGGATTTGCTCATGATGAACCACGTAATGGCCCAGCCCAGGGTGGTAGAACCGGTGCCGGAGTGCCGCGATGAAAAGCAGATTTTAATCGACCTGGCGGAGAAGCTGGGCCTGGATGGTTTCTGGAAATCTGTGGAAGAAATACTGGATTACCGGCTGGAGCCTATTAACATGAGCTGGGAGGAGTTTAAAAAAGAGGGCAGGTACTATGAACCTATCAAACATAAAATGTACGAGCAGAAAGGTGGCTTTCGCACTCCTTCGGGGAAGGCAGAAATTTATGCAGAATTCTTGCAAAACCTGGGCATTTCTCCGCTGCCCCAGTTCCGCGAACCGCCGGAGAGTCCCGAATCTACACCGGCCCTGGTAAAAGATTATCCTTTGGTACTTACTACAGGGGGGCGCAATATTGTGTATTACCATTCTTCCCACCGCAATATACCTTCTCTTCGTATGCATGCCCCGGATCCCGAACTCCAGATAAACCCGGCAACGGCGGGGCGGAAGTATATAAACGACGGGGAATGGGTAGACCTGGTTTCACCGCGTGGCAGGGTGGAGATAAAGGCCAGGTTTGATGAAACCATGCATCCCCGGATTGTTCACTCCCCGCACGGCTTCTGGCACGGTGTGGAAAAAGGCTGGAAACGTATCAACATAAACATGTTGACCGACGATGAGAACCTTTGCCCGGTTACCGGTTCGGTTCCCATCAAGTCCCTGCTCTGCCGGGTAGAGAAAAAACAGTTTTAAGCCCGGTGCACGGGATTACACCTCCAACGGCGGCAGAAGAAAAATAGAGAAGAAAAATAGAGAAGAAAAAAAAGAAGAAATAAAGAAAGGGCCAGGAGTAAAAAGGAGAGGAGCTTGAGAAAAGCATGCTTGCTTTAACGCTTACTGCTCCGCGGAAACTGGAATTGATGGAAGTTGACGAACCCCGTGGCGGCGGTAATAACCTTTTGATTAAGGTTTCGGCCTGCGGAATATGCGGGTCCGATTTGCATTACTGGGAAATGGGAACAGGAATGGACGGCAGCCCCGGGCTTATCCCGGGGCACGAGTTTTGTGGGACGATACTGGATGCGGGGACTCACCCTGAGCTTTCGCCGGGGGACCGGGTAACCTGTATACCCTTGAACCCCTGCGGAGAATGCGGTCGTTGCGCAAAGGGCCTGTACCAGCTATGCCGCGATTCCCTTAAACGCCCTGTGCCGGGCAACAATGCACCGGGAGCGTTTGCCGAGCAGTTAGAGGTGCGGTCTGACCTGGTACGCAAGCTCCCGCCGGAGATCTCCGACGAAGAAGCCTGCCTGGTTGAGCCTGCGGCGGTGGCTTTTCACGCCGTAAGACAGGCCGACATAAGTCTGGGGGACAGGGTGTTAATTATCGGCGGTGGACCGGTAGGTTTGTTGGGTGCGGCCTGGGCTTATATTAATGGCGCCGGGCTGGTGGGGCTATGTGAAATAAATACCCACAGGTTGGCTTTTGCCGAAAATTTCGGCTATGTACAGCAGGTTTTTGATGCTGGCAATCAGAAACTAAAGAAAAACCTGAAGCAGTTTTCCGGGGGCGGTTTTGATGCGGTAGTGGAAACTTCTGCAGCGGACCCGGGTATTGCCACGGGCATGTCTGCGCTGGAGGTGGGGGGAACGATGGTTCTGGCGGGGATCAATTATTCGCCCCAGGCCCTATCCACTTTAACCCTAACCACTAAAGAACTAAACCTTAAAGGCTCCATGGCTTACAGCCTGGAAGAGTTTGATGCAGTTATAAAGTATATAGCGGAAAAAAGGGTGGAGCTGCGGAAAGTGGTAAACCGGCTGGTGAAGCTGGAAGAAGTGCCGGCTGTTTTTGAAGAGATCCATTCTGGGGATACAGAAATAATTAAAGCGGTATGTCGACCCTGAAGCCGGGAGGTAACCCGGGGTTGTTTAACAGGTTAAAGGTAGATAGAGTTTGTTTGCAGCTATTTATTTGTAACTACTCAAGCCAAGTAAAAGTAAGTTAAGAGGCATGCTGCGCCTGCGGGGACGGTTCGAGCGTCACCGGAGCGAAGCGGAGGTCCGAAGGGAAGACGATGGAACCGTCCCCC